>CAYNHD010000114.1:0-10497 GCA_964396775.1 uncultured Thermoflexus sp.
CCCTGGCCCCCTCCCCGGCCAAGCCAGGGAGGGGGAAAACGTCCCGTCCGGCGGTCAAAGTCCCCCTCTCTAGCCCTGCTGGAGAGGGGGATTGAGGGGGAGAGGCGTGCGCAGCCAGGCTTAGTTGGTACATATGGGGCGTATGGCGATATGCTCCCACGGACCTAACCCTGCCTTGTGTCAGAGGGGTAGCTGACGACCTCTGTACACACCCGCGTTTGGACGCTTCTCGCACGTGCTGCTAGAATACCGCTGGGCGCAACCCGTCGCTGGCCCCACGTCACCGCGAGCAGATGCCTGGTTCTTTGCCGAATAGTGTTCTGTCGTTCAATGCCTGAGGAGCAAGCCTGTTATGGAGTACCAGCATATTCTTGTCGAAACGCCCGCTGAGGGCGTGGGCCTCGTCCGGCTGAACGAGCCGCGCACCTTCAACGCGCTGACCGGCCCGCTGATGGACGAGTTGATGGGCGCGCTCGCCGCATTTGACCGCGACGAGTCCGTGCGCTGCCTGGTGATCACCGGCACGGCGAAGGTCTTCGCCGCCGGCGCCGACATCAAGGAGATGGCCCAGGCCACGCCCGTCGAGTTGATGGAGAAGGCGTTTATCGCTCGTTGGGAGCGGCTGCGCACGCTGCGCAAGCCGGTCATCGCCGCCGTGAGCGGCTACGCGCTCGGCGGGGGGTGCGAGCTGGCCCTGGCCTGCGACATGATCGTGGCCTCGGAGACAGCCGTCTTCGGCCAGCCGGAGATCAACCTGGGCGTGATGCCTGGCGCGGGTGGCACGCAACGCCTCACACGGACAGTCGGCAAGGCGCTGGCTATGGAAATGTGCCTGAACGACCGCCGCCTGACCGCCGCCGAAGCCGAACGTTTCGGCCTGGTCAACCGCGTCGTACCCGTCGAGACGTACCTGGAAGAGGCCATTGCCCTGGCCGCGCAGATCGCCGCGCGCGCGCCGGTGGCCATCCGCATGGCCAAAGATGCCGTCAACATGGCCCTGGAGACGCCGCTCGCCAGCGGGCTGACCTACGAGCGCAACCTGTTCTACGCCCTGTTCGCCACCCGCGACCAGAAGGAAGGCATGGCCGCTTTCCTGGAGAAGCGCACGCCTGCCTGGTCGGGCGAGTGAGCGCCCGGCGACGTGACCTTCTTGAGAAGCTGGCGCGAGACTCCGGCCAATGGGCGTGATTCAGCACGGAGGCGAGGGCAGCCCGCACGAGTCCGGGGGCATACCGCAGACGGTCACCTTCCTGGCGACGGCTCACCTCTGCGGCGAACTGAGGTTGCTCCCCTGCCTGTTCACGCTTATTCACCAGGAACAGCGCTCGGCCCAGGGGCCGGTCGTCCTGCTCGACCTGGGTGACACCTGCGCGGTCGAGTCCTGGGTTTGCCGGGCGACTCTGGGGCGTGCGCCCTTCCTGGTGTTGGACAGCATGGGCTACGACGGCGCACTGATTGGCGGGCCGGAGCAAGCGCCGATCCCGCCGTCGTCGCTGCGGCTGCTAGCCGGGCAGATGATCATGCCGGTGATCATCTGGAACCGGCCCCGGACGCTGACCAAGCGCGGCGTGACCTTCACCGTCGCTGCAGGAAATCCGGTTGTAACGCCGGAGCCGCCGACGCTGGTCATTGACCGTTCGACGGAGGCGCTGCCCTTGCCCGGCAGCAGCCCACCCATCCTGAGCGATGTGGCCCAGGGATGCCTGCTGCGCGTGGACGTGGCCTGGCCCGCCTGGACGGTGCGCGAGGCGCGGTTGCTGGCTGTGAGCGACGAGACACCGCCCGACCCAACCACTGCCGCCGTCGTGACCCTGGTTGAAGAGGAAGCGCGGCACCTGGCCCAGTCACAAGGGGGAAACGATGATACAGAGTGAGCTAGTACACAAACTGGACGACTTCTTCAGCGTCCGGGCCTACGACGAAAGCGCCCTCTGGTCGGAGATTCTCACGCCGGGCGAGCAGGCCGTCTACCAGCACAAGGCCCGGCCCGGCTTCGTGGAGGGCGGCTGGAATGGCCTGTTGCTGGACTCGACGCCCGAAATTGACCGGGTGTACCTGATCGTCTTCCCCGACCAGGCCGTGCTCGACACGATCCTGGCCCTGGAGGTAGAGCGCGAAGCGCCGGGCGCGCTGATCTTCGCCCACCATCCGACGGACTTCGAGGAGTGCGGGCGCGGCTTCATCGGCATCCGCGAGGGGCAGATCGAGGACCTGCGCGAGCATCACATCAGCTACTACTGCTGCCACGCCCCGCTCGACTGCCACCCGGAAGTCAGCACCGTAATTGCGCTGGCGAAGGCGCTCAAGCTGCGCGACTGGGCACCCTTTTCGTCGCACTTCACCGGCAGCGAGGGCGTGCACGGGCGCGTCTCAGACATCGGTTTCAGGGAATTCGCCGAGCGCCTGGCCGAAGTCACCGAACTACCGCATATCCGCTACAACCAGATTCGCTTCAACGCCCAGCCGGTCGAGCACATCGCGGTCATTCCCGGCGGCGGCGACAACCCCAGGCACCTGCAAGAAGCGCGCGACCTGGGCTGCGACACTTACGTGACCGGGCATTGGTGGCTGCAAGGGGATTACGAGTACGCGGCGCGGCAGCGCGAGGCCATGCGCGCCCTGGTGCCCACGCTGCCCATGAACCTGATCGGCACTTCGCACTACGCCAGCGAGATGGTCGTCATGCGCGACCAGATGCCCGGCTGGTTCCGCAACGCCGGCATTGAGGCGCGTTTCATCAAGCAGCCCGATCCCTGGCGCTGACGCAAATCACGGGGCGGACGCGGAGGCAGCCGCGAGCAGCGTCGCCCCGTCCAGCCCGGCCATGGTCAGGAAGCCGCTGCCGAAGCGCACGGAGTCATCCGGCCCCACCGCCAGCCAGCGCGCCGCCGATGTCCCCTGGACTCCGCCATCGTACAGGCTGAGTTGGGCGATCAGCCGCCCGTCCTCCGTGTCAAAAGCCAGAAGCTGCCCGTCGGTGCTCAGCGCGTAGAGCAGCGTCCCGCCCCCGACGCCCAACAGCGGCGGGCGCAGGTGGCTGCCCGGCATGAAGGCAATCCAGCGGGTGACCCCATCCGGCCCCCAGGCGTACAGGGCGCGACCCTCCCCGCTGTAGGCGTAGAGCGTCCCGTCCGGGCCGGTCACCAGTTCCGCTTCGGCGCTGAACGGGCGTTCCGCATCGAGTGTGGTGTTCCAGGTCAGGGTTGCGTCGAGCCGCTCGATGGCCGTCCCCGCCAATACCCAGAACGCGCCCTCCCCCGCCGCAAACGGCACGGGCAGCGCCTCGAACGCCTGCCGGACGAGCACCGCGCCCGCGCTGTCCACAACGGTCAGCGCGTTGTCCGGCGTGGCGACCGCCAGCCGGTCGCCGCTGACGGCCCAGCGGACAGCCCGCTCGCCCAGCGGCCCGGTCTCCCAGAGGGGTAGGCCGTCCGGGGTGAAGGCGGCCAGCCGCCCCGCAGCCGTCATGAAGACGACGGCTTCGCCCAGCAAGACCGGCGGCGTGAGGGCCTTCGGCGTCACCCACAGCGCGCTCAGCCGCCCGCCGGCCAGCACGATCACCTGATCGGCTGAGGTGGCGATCAGCACACGGCCATCGGGCAGGGCCAGCAGGCCCGTCACGCTACCCAACGTGTCAAACTGCCAGATCGCCGTTCCGCTCGCCGCGACCGCCTGTACGTGGGCGCTATTGGCCACCACATAGGTCCCGTCCTCCAGTGGCAGCGGGGGAAGCGTCAGGGGGTCTGTCAGCGTGAAATGCCAGCGGTAGGCGGGGTGCACCCACAGGTTCGCCAGGAAGGTGAAGTCCACCGGGTGCAGCCAGCCCAGCTCCAACGGGTTCTGCACGGTGTAGCCCGGCCCGCCCTCATGACGGTAGCGCGTGCGTACCTCGTAATGCAGGTGAGGCCGCCCGCGCGAGGGGAAGCCGATGGCCCCCACGATGTCGCCGCGTTCCACGCACTGGCCCATCTGCGGGAAGACGTGCCCGTTCAACTCCTCCATGTGCCCGTAGAGCGTGTTGACCAGCGTGCCGTCCGGCAGCGTGTGCTGGACGACGACCACGCCTTTTTCGGTGTCCCAGCCCTCCGGGTCGCTGAAGGTCACCTGGCCACGCGCCGCCGCCCGCACCGGCTCGCCAAGCTGCTCGAAGGCAAGATCAACGCCGGTATGCAGCCCGCCGAACCGTGCGCGGTAGATGGCGAAGTCCGTGCGCTCGATGTCCACATCGGGCACCGGCAGGTCGAAGCCGTCCACGTAGCCACACGGCGCGATGTCCACCTGGGCCAGCGCAGTAAATCGGGCGGAGTGATCAGGGGGACACGCGGGCCAGGCCAGCCCGGTGAGGAGGAGAAGAGCACCTATGTTTCGCCAGATCATGTCACGAACGAAAGCCCAGACTCCCGGCTGCGACGGAGGGCACCGTCCAGATTGTACTGGCGGGCGGCGCATCCGGCCAGAAACAGCGGCGGGCAAGGCGCGCAAGAAGACTTCCGAAGTTTCCGAAAACTTCGAAAGTCTGGCGGGAGCCGTCAGCCCTTCAGCCCCGTCGTGGCAATGCCCTCGGTGAACTGACGCTGGGCGATCAGGTAGATGATCAGCACTGGCACCAGCGTGATCACCGAGGCGGCCATCAGCAGGTTAATGTCCGAGCCGGCCTCGGTGGTGAAGGCGTACAGCCCGTAGGAGATGGGCCGCCACCTGTCGCTGAACGTCACCAGCAGCGGCCATTCGAGCGCGTTCCACGTGCCGATGAAGGTGAAGATGATCGTGGTCACGATGGCCGCTTTGGAGATGGGCACCACCACTGTGAACAGATAGCGCAGATGCCCGGCCCCGTCAATGCGGGCCGCGTCCCACAGGTCTTCGGGAATCTGCAGGAAGAACTGGCGCAGCAGGAAGACGCTAAACGTGCTGGCCAGGAAGGGCACCACCAGCGCCGGCCAGCTATCCATCCAGCGCCAGGTGATCGGCCCGTCCACAGTGAAGAAGCCCCCCAAGCCGAGGAAGTTCTCCAGCCCTACCTTATCAAGCGCCTCGTAGATCGGCTCGGCTATCGCCTGGCGCGCCTCGGTGATGCCCCAGGCGTCCTGCCTGGCCGGAAAGTCCTTGCTGAAGAACTCGTCAATATTCTTCACCATGTTGCGGTTGGGAATGAGCACAACCATCGTGGGGATGAAGATCGTCGCCAGGAAGACGCTGAATAGCAGATTGCTGCCCGGAAACTCGATGCGCGCGAAAGCGTAGGCAGCCAGGATGGAGGTGATCGTCTGGCCGACGATGGTCAGGATGGCCACTTTGATGCTGTTGAAGAAGTAGCGCGAGAAATTGGACTCGTTCCAGGCCTCGATGTAATGCGCTGCGCCGCCCACCACCACGTAATCCTGGTGCACCTCAAAGAACTTGTTGAGCAGTGGCAGATCAATGTCCAGGCGCAGTGACGCATAGCCGATGCGCTGCGTGCGCAAGTACCCGTCGAGCGTCAGATCGCGCTTGAGCTTGCTGTCCTCGATCTGCGTGCGCACATCGGCCAGGTAGGGCGGCACCTGGCCGGAATCGAGCACATCCTGCATGGTGCGCCCCAGGTCTGCCCCGTCAATGGCCGTGACCGAGATGAACTGCTGCGAGGGAATGAGCTTCCCGCGCACGATGTCCCCTTGCTTTTGCAGCGACGTGCTGACCATCCACAGAAAGGGCATCACGAAGAGAATCGCGCCCAGCGTCAGCATGATATAGACGAAGAGGCGAAAGAAGTTGATGTGCAGACCCAGCCGTCGCAGGGGGGCCGCCGCTGCCGATTCTGCTGGCGGCGGGACTTTCAGCGGTCGTGCGCCGGTTCTCGTCGTGCTAGCCATAGAACACCTGCTCCCTTGCCAGCCGGTTTTGAACCAGGGTAAGAACCAGGATCACGCCGAACAAGCTGAAAGCCAGCGCCGCCGCGTAACCAGGGTCGTTGGCGGCGTAGAGCGTCTGGAAAATATGCACGGTCATCGTGTCAATCTCTTTGCCGGTCGCCTGGCCGCGCAGCACGTAGATGTGCGAGAAAGCCTTGAACGTGCCGATGATCGAGAGCATGGACAGGAAGAAGGTCGTCGGCGAGAGCAGCGGCAGGGTGATGTTGCGGAAGCGCGACCAGCGCCCGGCCCCATCTACTTCGGCGGCTTCGTAAAGCTCGCCAGGGATCGCCCCTAGCCCGGCCAGAAAGACGACCGAGTTGTAGCCAGCGAACACCCAGATGTTGTAGAGAATCACCGTCGTCAGGGCCAGGCTCGGCCCGGCCAGGCTCTCCGGGATGTGCAGGGGGTTGCCGCCCAACACCTGCTCGTAGAAGATGCGCACGATACCCGCCGGCTCCTTGAGCCAGGTCAGCGGCCCCAGGCCGAAGATGCCAAGCACGCGATTCGCCAGGGCTGTGGCATCCAGGCGGAAGATGACCAGGAAGACCGTCGAAGTGGCAACACTGGGCGCGATGTAGGGCATGAAGTAGATCACACGGTAGAGCGATTTGCCTATCGAAATCTCAGAGAACAGCAGATAGGCCAGAAACAGCCCCAACCCCAACTGCACCGGCACCGTGCCGACGGAGTACATGGCCGTGCGGTTCAGCGCGTCCATCGCCTCTTGCGTCTCGCGCCCGCCCAGCGACAGCGTGCGCGGTAGCTCGCCGATCAGCAGCCATCCGCCGACCATCATCAGCACAGCCAGCAGGATGGTCAGGCCGAAGCCAAGCGGCGTCTCGCGGCGCTGCGCGCTCTGCCAGACCAGGTACGCCGCCCCGATCAGCAGCGCCCCGATCGCGATGGAGAACACCTGCGGCCAGTAGAGAAGCTGCGCTTTGAGCACTTCGGGCCGGATCGTCGGGTGCGGCGTGCTGCCTGTGGCGAACTCGTAGGCGCGCACGAACTGCTCTTGCGTCAGCGACCCCATGCCCGCCGCCGTCTGCTGGCTTAGCTGCAGAGCGCCGACCAGGTAGAAGAACAGCAGGAAGACGACCACCCCCATGAGCAGACGACCCAGGTGCAACCAGCGATGCAGGCGCGGTTGCTCTTCGTCGTCCACCTGGCGGCGGGTGTGCGTCATGGTGAGGATGGCAGCCAGCCCCAGGAGAATACCCAGCGCCGCCGCTATCTGTCTGTTGAGCGGCTCGGTGTAGCCCTCAGTGCGCACGACGGCTTCGCCCACGTCCAGCGCCGAATAGATGGGCACCTGGCGGACAGCCCGCGCCCCCTCAGTGACGAAGGGCACGAACAGCTTCTCGCCCTGGGCAATGCCAGTGAGCTGCCCTTCGCCCACCGTGCCATCCGGCAGAATAACACGCACCTTCTGGTTGTTGACGAAGGCCGCCTCCAGGCGGGCGATGCGGTCTACGGAAAGCTCGCCGTAGGCGTCCGGCGCGAGCGGTGCCTGGATGGTCTGCCCCTTCACCGTGACCTCGACCATCACCGCGCCGGACTCGAAGTCCAGGCCGCTGATGACCGTGCTATCGTCGGGCACCGCCACCACGCCCTGCGACACGCGCTGGTTGAAGACAAGCGCGGCGATCCGCTGTGCCTCGCCCACGTTCGCCTGAAGTTGGTCGGTGGTGTAGAGGGTCAGCAGCAGCGCCAGCAGGATGTACAGCCCCATCAGCAGCGAGACGGTGACATAACGCCCCGTGCGTATCCGCGCCAGCCGCAGCAGCAAGAGATACGACAGCGCGCCGAACCCCACGAGGAGCAGCAGCCAGCCTACTGCGCCCAGCCCCAGCGCATCGTTCAGGCGTGGCCCGCCCATCCAGATCAGCGCCAGCCCCACTACGATCAGCCACAGCACAGCCACCTGCCGCCCCTCACGAGCGACGCGCCCCGCTTGCATGGCATCGGCGGTGTAGTAGCCTCCCAGCGCGCTCAGGATCAGCAGCGCGGGGAACCAGCCGTAACCGTCCAGGCCCGTCACCAGGATGAAAGCCAGCGTGATCAGCCCGGCTCCAAACAGCAGGCCCGGCAGCACGTACAGCCACAGATTGCCGCCGTGCGCTTGCTGGTGCTGGCGACCGTCGCGCCAGGCACGGTAGCCCATCCACAGAAAGATCAGGCTGAGCGCGAACAGCAGCACGTAGGTCAGGCTGCCAAGCGAGCGCACGTAGTTGGCCAGGCCAACATACTTGTTGGTGATCGGCGAGCCGGACTTGATGCTTTCATAAAAACCGGCCACGACCGGCCACAACCCGAACAGCAGCGTGACCAGCGTGGCTGGCAACACAAAAAGATAGCCGGTCAGCGCCTCGCGGACTTTGCGGCGGCGCTTCCCGGCAGCCAGGTCGTGCGTTACGGCGCTGGGTGACCCATCCTTGCTTCTCAGTGACAGCGTGGCCATAGTTGCTTCCTTGCCAGGCCGCCCGGCTGCGTCGGCTGGCGCTCAGGTACAGACCAGCGTGTGTCTCAGTGCCTGGCGGCCCATCCCTTCAGCATTTTACAGGAAGTGAGGCCAGGTGCAAAATCGCCGCGCGAAATGGGGGTGTCTCACAATGAGGCGAAATGCTTGAACCGCCGAGACGCAGAGGACGCGGAGAAGAACTAACGCCCTCTCCAACCTGTCTTTTCTCTGCGCTCTCTGCGCCTCAGCGGTGATCTTCTGCCCCAGAAATGAGAACACCCTGCAGGTACACTCTCCCCCCATTTCACGGGCCGCAGCAGGCCCTGGTGATCAGGTCGCGCCGCTGGTAGAGGATCATCCCTGTCCCGTAATAGTCGGTGGCAAAGAAGCGCACCTGGGCGTAGAGCCGCTTGAAGGCCGGGTCGCGGGCCAGACCATTGCGCACGAAGCTCTCCATCAGCACGATGTAGTCTGGCTGGTAGTCCATGATGATCGCCGGCGGCACTGCGTAGTTCGCTCCCTCGGCGAGCAGACTCGCGTCCACCGGGTAATAGGCCGCCATCTCCGGCGTGACCAGGCCAACCGTGTCGAGAATGTGCGCCCGGCTGTAGTAGCCCACCGCGCCAATATCGCCCGCCGCGACGACCGTCGCCTCGGTGACGCCATACTCGCTGCGCAGAATTTCGCCCATGCGCCGGTAATTCAACTCGATTTTGTGCCAGGCCATCTCCGGCGCGGGCCTGTCATGGCCATGATCGGGGTGTAGCACCCAGGCATTGAGGGACAGCGCGACGAAGAGCGCCCCCAGGGTTGCGGTCGCGGCCAGCCCCAGGCGCGGACGCCGTGCTGCTTCGGCCAGCGCGCCAGCCAGCCCCCACACCCCCAGGAGGATCGCCACAAAGTAGGGCGGCAGCAGGGGAGCCAGATACCAGCGGAAGATGAGCGGGTTCATGGCGCTGAAGACGACGACGTACAGCCAGGGGTAGAGCAGGAAGGGCAGCGCGCGTGGCTGCCGCCTGACCGCGTACAGCGTACCAGCGGTGGCCAGCGCCGGGTAGAGCACAATCCCAACCACGATACCCGGCACGCCGAATGTCTCATGCTCAAAGAACGGCGTCGCCATTTGCTGGAGCAGACGGACGAGCGCCTGCAGATCGTCCACGACGTAGGCGACGCGCTTGGCGCTCAGCGAGCGCGAAAGCAGCGTGCCAAAGTAAGCCGCGCTGAACAGGTACCAGGGGGCCAGTGTCGCCGCGAAAACGGCCCAACTTCGCCAGGGCACACGCGCCCACCTGCGCGCGGCCCCCGCCCGCCACGCAACAAGCAGCTGGTGGGCAAAGAGCGGCCCGACCCATAGCAGCGCGTCCACGCGGGTCAGCACACCCAGCGCGGCAAAGAGAGCCATCCAGCGGTCGCGGCCCGCGACGTAAGCAGACGCCGCCGCCACCATCCACAGAATCGCCACGCTGGTCTCCATGCCCCCGACGGCGAACGTCACGCTGGCCGGGTTGAGCGCCCACAACACGCCCACAATCACACCTGGCACAGCGCGGCCCGCCAGCCGCCGCACCAACAGCGCCAGCAGCACGGCGCTCAGCGCGTCGGCGGCGGCGCTGGCGCTCAGCGCGAACCAGGGGTAGTCGTCGCTGCCGGTAACCCAGCCGGCGCCGGCCATCAGCAGCGTGAACAGCGGGGTTGTGGTGCCCAGCGTGCGCGTCCCAGGGTTGTAGACGAACCCGTGCCCTTCGACGATGTTACGGCTGTAGCGAAAGGTGATGAAGGCATCGTCCACTGTGCGCGGGCCGGGCAGCAACCGCGCCCCCACCGCCAGCAGGACGATCAGGACGAGCGCGGCGGCGAAGGCTCGCGCGGGCGCGAGCGGGCGCGAGCGCAGTCGCCCGCCGGACAGAGTGGACTCGGTGGACACAGACCGGCCTTCCTGGCGCAAGAACGGAGCACGCAGTGTGGGGCGCAGCAGAGCAGTGCCCCGGTAGGGCCGTATGGCGATACGCCCAATGTGTGTCAAGTTAAAGCTTCCGGGTGCGCGATCCGGTCAGAATGCCCCTCCC
This sequence comes from uncultured Thermoflexus sp., assembly GCA_964396775.1. Classification (GTDB taxonomy): domain Bacteria; phylum Chloroflexota; class Anaerolineae; order Aggregatilineales; family Aggregatilineaceae; genus UBA2029. The sequence goes on from CAYNHD010000114.1 coordinate 10,422, forward strand.
CCTGGCCCCCTCCCCGGCCAGGCCAGGGAGGGGGAAAACGCCCCAACCAGCGGTCCAAGTCCCCCTCTCTAGCTCG
>CAYNHD010000115.1:0-9122 GCA_964396775.1 uncultured Thermoflexus sp.
TGAGGTTAAGCGGACGCCATCTCAATGCTTCTCACGCTGCTGTCCGCCCCTGAAGTCCCCTGGGTATAGGACCCTCAGGCCCATTAAAACACGGAACGCGCCGGGAGGAAAGTCATCTTGGGGTGAGGCGTGGGGGCGGCTGGTGGCGTGTTCCCCTAGAGGCGTATGGCCATACACCCCTACGGACCTCCACCGATCCAAGCGTTCTTGTAGAGGCGGGTTTGCAAACCCGCCCACCGGGACGCAGTGGTGCTGCGCCTTGCGCAAACTGACTTCGGAAGTTTTCAAAACTTCCGAAGTCTTCTTGAAAGCTGCCCCACACCCTACATCTCTACACCCGGCTCGCCCTCGTCCACCAGGCGCACCGGCCTGAGCAGCGACCGGTCGAACGAGGCGATCTCCCCAGGCGACATCTCCCCCAGCACATGGCGCACCCGCCCCGCGTCTTCGCGAAGCTGGCGCACGTCCACGCCCTGGCAGACAGCCGGCAGTTGGGCGAACCACTGCACGCTGCGCTGGAGCATCTTCAGCGCACCGGCGTGATTGCCCCGCGTGAGGTGGTAGTAGGCCACGCCCACCTGCAGGATGGCCCGGTACAGATCGCGCACAGGGCCTGGCTCGGCCATCCACTGCTCCTCGAAGGCGTCGTGCTGGGCGTAGTACGCGCTCGCGTTGAAACGCTGGACGCCCAAGCGGGCCAGCGGCGGCAGCGGTTCCCGGCATTGGCAGGTGAGGGCGGCGCGCGTCGCTGCGTCCATGCGGCGGGCATGGGCGCGCACGCGGTCCAGCAGCGCGCGGTCGAGATCGGCCAGGGGCAGCACGCCCACCGCCCCAACTCGCCGGGCCGCCGCTTCCAGCGTCATGTCCGGCGCGATGACCAGCACCGGTATCCGGCGCGTGGCCTGCTCGGTCGTCACCGCCGCCACGCGCGCCTCCCAGCCTGGCTCTGCCGCGTCCACCAACAGCAGCGCTGGGTACTCGTCAATCAGGTTCAGGGGCCAGTCAGCGGTGTAAGGGTAGGCGATGGGCACGTACCCGCCCGCGCGCAGCGGGCGCCCGGCGCGCGCGGCCCACGCTGGCGCTTCGGTGATACCCACCACTGGCGGATCATCCAGCACAGAGCTTCACTCGCTTTCGCGGGGGACAGGGGTCGCCAGCGCCTGGCGGATCGGCCCCGGCAGAATCGCCTTGTCCGGGGCGCAGAGCACCATGTGGTGGGCGCTGGTGTGGTAGACCAGTGTCTCCCCGCCCGCGCGCAGCACGATCCGGTAGCCGGGCGTCTCTTGCTGGCTGTAGGCAATGCCCGGCTGCGGGCAGCCCACGCTATCGTCCGGCCAGGTGACGGTGACCAGGCTGGTGAGCTGCAACGTGTCCGGGGCGATCCCCAGGCGGCGGGCGGCGTCCGCCCGGCAGAGCGCGACCGTCGCCGAGGCGATGGGGTCCACCAGGATCGGTGTGCCGTTGCGGGCTAGCCAGTCGGGATCGTCGCACAGGAAGAACGCGCCTTCCAGGTCGGTATGGTAGACGTAGACGCGGCTCCCCGCGCTGTAGGCGATGCGGTAGCCCGCCGTGCTGCCGCCGGAAGAGCCGTCCGCCGCCCCTTCGCGCGCCGCGCAGCCCCATGTCGCGTCCTGCCAGGCGAAGCCGTCCACGCTCAGCAGGCGGATGTCGGCGGGGGCCACGCCGCTTGCCACCAGGTCGCGCGTGGTCGCCTCGATCATCACCTCGACGGGGGACGGACTCGCGGCCTCGGCGGTTGCGGCGGCCAGCGTCGCCGGGGAGGGGAGATCGGTCGGCGTGGGAGTGAAGTCAGCGGGCGGCGGGGTGGGTGTCGCGGTAGGCGGGATCAGGGTGCGCGTGGGCATGATGGTTGGCGCGCGGCCCGCGCCCGACCCGCTGCACGCGGCGAGCAGCACTGTGCCAAGCGCCAGGCATACTGCCCGGCGCGCCCGGCGAATCCGTCGCTGTAAAACGCTGCGCTGGAACACGGTTCCCCACCCGAATCGCATGGCTCAGTGCCAGCCCGCCAGCCAGTCGTCAATCCAGGCCACGCTGACGCCCTCGACGCTGACGATCTTGCTGGGGCCGTCGCCAGCGACGATAGCTACCCGCTCCGGGGCCACGCCCAGCGCCTCGGCCAGCAGGGCGATAAGCTGCGCGTTGGCCCGGCCCCCGGCGAGCGGCTCGGTCAGGTGGATTTCCAGCGATCCGTCCGAATGCACGCCGGCAATCGCCACCTGGTCAGCGGGCGTCACGATGCGCACGCCGAAAGCCGCTCCGTGCTGAGCATCAGTGATCTCAAAGTCGCGTGGCATGACCTCACCCCTTCTTTGCGCTGCACGGTGCCGTGTGGCGCTCAGGCCAGCAGCATCGAGATCAGCATCTGACCGACGATTTGCAGCAGCACCATGGCGATGATCGGGCTGAAGTCCAGCCCGGTGGTCTGGGGCAGCAGGTTGCGTATCGGGGCCAGCACCGGCTCGGTCAGGTTGAAGATGGTGCGGGCCAGCGGGCTGTAGGGATCAATGTTCACCCAGCTCATCAGCACGCGGGCCAGAATCACCAGCGAGTAGAGTTGCACGAACAACTGGACAAGCATTGCAACGCTTTCCAAGAGCCATTCTCCTTGTTGACACTCTCTACATTGTGATTACGCACCGCGCCCGCTCAGCGTCGCGGCCCGAAGATCGCGCGGCCAATGCGCACCAGCGTGGCCCCTTCCTCGACGGCGACCGGGTAATCGTCGGTCATGCCCATGCTCAGGGCATCCCACTGCGCGCCGGGGAAGTCCGCAGCCAGGGCGTCGCGCAGCGCGCGCAGCGTGGCGAAGACGGGGCGCGCCCGCTCCATGTCGTCCACGATGGGCGCCATCGTCATCAACCCGCGCACGCGCAGCCCCGGCAGGGCCAGCACCGCCGCCACGTCATCCCACAGCGCGCGGCGGCGGGCGCGATCTTCCTGCCAGCGCCAGGCGTCCCAACCCTCTTTGCTCGCCTCGCCGGAGACGTTCATCTCCAGCAACACGTCGAGCACCCGCCCCTCCTCAACCAGCGCGCGGCTCAGCCGCCCGGCCAGGCGCACGCTGTCCAACGAGTGCAGCAGGGCGAAGTCGCGCACCACGTAGCGCGCTTTGCGGCTCTGCACGTGCCCGACCATGTGCCAGGTCAGCGCTTCGGCCAGCGTCGCATTGACCTGGGCGATTTTGCCAAGCGCCTCCTCGACGCGGTTCTCGCCGAAGTGTCGCACCCCCGCCGCTGCTGCTTCGAGCACGCGCACTGGCGGCTGCGTTTTGCTGACGGCGACCAGCGTCACCGCGTCCAGCGGAAGCCCGGCGCGCTGGCAGGCGGCGGCGATAGTCTCGCGCACGGCGGCCACGCGCTCGCCGATGGTCTGGCTCACTTCTACCATACTCTCAGCTTCCGTTGAGCGCCGCGATCACGCCGAAGCGACCCACGTTGCAGACTGGTTTCCTCCACACTTGAGGTTCCGCCATCACAGTCTCCTTGATGGCGGAGGACCCACTACTCCCTGATGGTCGTGCTCTGTCCGCCAGCGCTCAGCGTCCGCGAGTTGCCTCAAAGAGCGCCGCATTTCGTCAGCGAAAGTTGCCAGAACACCCAGAAGAAGTGCTGACGACGCAGCGAACAATGCTGCACTTGCCGCAGCCGCTGCGGTCTCCTGAATGGCGCTCTCCGCTGTGAAGACAGCGAGAAACATGAGTACCCCACCGACAAACGACAATGCAGCCAATAAACTTCCACAACCACGGGTTAAGGCATTCATTCTGTCATCCTTCGGTGACACAGAGTTCTGACGTACACAAAGACTAAATAGCGTTCTGTTACCAGATGGTCCAGCCTGGTCTCCCAGGTCGAACCCTCTCAGCTTCCGTTGAGCGCCGCGATCACGCCGAAGCGACCCGTTCGCCCGCGCTCAGCGCGGTGCGAATAGAATTCGTCGGTGCGCGTCGCCGTGCACAGGCCGGCGACCTCGACCTGCGTCACACCGGCGCGCTGCAACGCCAGCCGGTTGGCCACCCACAGGTCGAGGTAGGCGCTACCGTCGTCCGCCCGGTGGATCAGCCCGTCCGTCCCGCCGAACGCTTCGGCGACGGCGGCGACCACTTCTTCGCCCACCTGGTAACGCTGCGGGCCGATGCTGGGGCCAATGGCCGCCTGCACGTCCTGCGGGCGCGTGCCAAAGGCATCGGTCATGGTGCGCAGCACGCTCACCCCCGCGCCTAACACCGTCCCGCGCCAGCCCGCATGGGCCAGGCCCAGCACGTGGCGGGCCGGGTCGTAGAGCAGGATCGGCGCGCAGTCAGCGAAGCGCATGGTCAGCGCCAGGCCGGGCCGCTCGGTGACCAACCCATCGGCGCGGGCCAGCCAGCGGCGGTGCGGAACCGGCCCGCGCGCCAGAACCGTGTCGGCGCTGTGCACCTGCCAGACCGTACAAGAGTGCGTCTCGTCCAGGCCCAGCGCCGCATACGCGCGCCGGTGATTCTCGCGCACAGCGGCCAGGTCGTCGCCGACCGTGCCGCCCAGGTTGAGCGAGTCCCAGGGCGCGCGGCTGACGCCGCCGAGCCGCGTGAAGACGCCGTGCACCAGCCGGTCGTCCCCGGCCCACTGCTCGAACTGGTAGAACACTGGCCCCTGGCCGTTGATACGCTGCACGCGCTGCCTTCCTGGACGCGATAAGCTGGTAGAATAGAGGTAAGCGTGCTCTGATTATAACGCACACCCGACGCTCGCGCCGTTGTCGGGGCGTAGACCTCACCCCCTGGCCTCGCTGCGCTCGGCTTTTCCCCCTCTCCGCCGGCGGAGAGGGGGAGGTGAGGCGCGCCAGCGCCGAGCAGGGGTGAGGTAAACCAGGGCGCAGCAGAGCAACGCTCCTACCGCCGGTGGGATTTGCGCGCCAGCGAACGGAGATTGGGGACAGACGATGCCAGGTTTACGCGACAAGCTCACCGTCCTGGTGCGGTCGAGTCTGAGTGGGGTTTTGGGTGGCCAGGGGGCGGATCGTCCGCCGGCGGGCGACCTCGCCAAGCAGATCGCGGCGCTGCGCGCGGAGATTGACCGCGCGCTCGACCGCGACGAGCGCCTGGCCCATGACATCGCGGCGGCCCAGGCGGAGATCGCCAGCGCGGATCGCCAGGCGGACGAGGCGTTGGCGCGCGGCGACGAGGCGACCGCCCGCCACATCGTCCGCCAGATGCAGCGCCGCCAGCAGCAGCTTGCCATGTTGCAGGCGGAGCAGGCCCAGCACCGTCGCTCGGCCTCGGACCTGATCCGCCGCGTCAACACGCTGGAGGCGCTCGCCGCCGAGACTCGTGGGGCGCAGCCCGCGCGCGAGAAAGGGGTAGCGCCCCGGCCTTCGCCGGCGGAGCGGCTGCGTCAGGCGGGCGAGGAAGCGGCCCCGACCGCGCCCGGCGTCGAGGCCGAGATTGACGAGCAGGCGGTCGAGGACGATCTGGCCCGCCGCCGCGCGCGCCTCAGCCTGTAGAGCGCCCGAAGCCGGGCGCAGGGAGAAAAGCGCCACCGCAGAGGCGCAGAGAGCGCAGAGGAAAACAACATGCATTGCGTACTTCTCCGCGTCCTCGGCGTCTACGTGGTTCAAGTCTTGCGCTCCAATCGTCGAGCGTGCCCGCCCTCTTTACAGATTTCACGCATCTGGTGTAGAACAGAGGGTAACGCCGGTGCGAGCCTGTTGGGTGTGCCAGGCCGCGACACGCCGCGCGCGCCGGTTGACGGGAGCAAGCCATGAGCGTCCTGCCCGATCCAAATGCCCCGCGAATCCTGGTCGCCGAGCGCGACCCCGATCGCATGGATCAGCTTGCCGCGCTGCTGGAAGACAGCGGCTACGTCGTGCACAAGGCGTATTACGCCGGGGATGCGCTCGACGCGCTGCGCCGCCAGACCTTCGACGTGGCGGTGATTGACACGCAGATGGCGGATCGGGACCAGCGCCCGCTGGCCTACCAGATGGTGGAATTCACCCCTCTGACCTGGATCGCCGTTGTTGACGAGCGGCACGGCGCGCCGCAGTCGTTCCTGGCGCGTGGGGCGGCGGCCATCGTGCAGCGCCCGTTCACGCCCGGCGTGCTGCTGCGCCATCTCGAAAATGCCCTCAACGGGCAGCGTATGTCGCTGGCCGGGCAGCCGGAACTGCCCGACGAGGCAGGTCGCAGCGCGCACGATGAGCTAAGCCGCCTGCTCGCCCAACGCCTGACCGAGCAGCAGACGCTCTCCAAGCTGGCCCGCGCGCTGAGCGCTGTGCTCGACCTCGACGCCCTGCTCACCCAGGTGGTGGATGCCGCCGTCAGCCTGAGTCACGCCGAAGAAGGGTTGCTGCTGCTGCCGGACGAGGAGGACCAGGCGCTGCTGATCCGCGCCGCTAAAGGGCTGGACACCGAGACGGCCCGCAATTTCCGCATCAAAACGCAGGACTCGCTGGCTGGCAGCGTTTACCGTTCGGGCCGACCGGTGCTCGTCGGCGACCAGGGGCCGCAGAAGGTCAAGACGGAGTATCTGGTCAAGTCGCTGCTCTACGTCCCGCTGTCCATCAAGGGTGAGATCATCGGCGTGCTGGGCGTGAACAACAAGTACGCCGACCGCACCTTCAGCCAGCACGACCTGGAATTGCTGCAAGACCTGGCCGCGCACGCCGCCATCGCCATCGAAAACGCGCGGCTGTACGAGGAAAGCGTGCTGCGCACCCGCGAGCTGACCACGCTTGTCGAAGCAGGCGAAGCGGCCAGCTCCACGCTCGCCCTCGACCACGTGCTGGCGACCATTGCCGACAAGCTGATCGGCGCGCTGGACGCCGGCCAATGCTACATCGGCGAGTGGGCGCCCGACGAAGCGGTGCTGCGCCTGCTGGCTGTGCAATACCGGGCGCTGTGGCGGCCCACTGCTGGCCCGCCGTTTGGCCCAGTGGTCGAGCCGGTGCTGGAGCGCGCTTTGTTCTCGCGGCGACCGTTGCTGGCGGCGCTCAACCCCCCGGCCCGCGCGCCGCACACCGCGACCTTGCTGCCCCACCGCTACGCCGCCGAGAGCGCGATCATCGTGCCTCTGCTCACCCACGAGCAGCCGCTGGGCGCGATTGTGCTGGTGCGCATCCACGAGGCTTTCGCTGAAGAGCACGTGCGCACCGCGCAGCGCGAGCTACAGCAGCACGCCCGCGACCTGCTCAATGCCTTCTCCAGCCCCGACGCGCGCCGTCACCAGGACGTGCTGTTCGCCGTCGCCCGGCGCATGATCGCCGCCGCCGAAGCCGACTGGCTGGAGATCGCCCTGTGGAATGCGGCCCAGCGCCAGATGAGCCTTGCGCTGTCGTGTGGCGGCAGCATCTGGTTGGAGGAGGTCAGGCCAACGCTGGCCCTGGGCGATTTCCCCCAGGTGGCCCGCGCCCTGACCGCGCAGACCCCGATCAGCGGCCTGCCGAAGGGGGATGTCCAGAAGCTGGCCGAGTTGGTGGGCGGCCAGAGCATCCTCGCCTTGCCGCTGATCATCAAGGGGGAGACCGCCGGCCTGGTGTTGCTGGTGGATACGCTGGCCCGGCGCGACTTCTCGCGGCGCGAGGTTGAACTGGCCCAGGCGTTGGTGCTGCAAGCGGCCAATGCGCTGGACAACGCGCGCCTCTACCGCGACCTGGAACTGAGCCTGCACGAGCTACACCGCACGCAGAGCCGTCTGGTGCAGACAGCGCGCCTTTCGGCGATGGGCGAACTGGCGGCGGCAGTCGCCCACCAGATCAACAACCCGCTGACGACGATCCTGGGCGACACCGAGATGATCCTGGCCGACCTGCCGCCCAACGATGTTAACCGCGAGCCGTTGGAGGCAGTCTCGCGGGCGGGCAAGCGCGCCCACGAAGTGGTGCGCCGCCTGCTGGCGATGGCCCGCCAACGCTCTGGCGACGAGCCGCTCGAACCGCAGGATGTCAACACAACCATCCGCAACACGCTGATGCTGGCCGAGACTCACATTCGGCACGGGCGCATTGCGCTGGTCGTCGAGCTGGCCGACGACCTGCCCCTGGTAGCCGGGGTGCACGGCCAGCTTGAAGACGTGTGGCTCAACCTGCTGCTGAACGCCCGCGATGCGGTTGCCGGGCAGCCCGAACCGCGCATCGGCATTGCCACGCGCCTAAGCTCCGACCGCGCCGGGGTGGAGATTCTCGTGTGGGATAACGGCGCGGGCGTCCCCGAAGACCTGCAGGCGCAAATCTTCGACCCGTTCTTCACCACCAAGCCGCCCGGCGAGGGCACCGGCCTGGGCCTGCACATCTGCCAGCAGATCGTGAGAAAGTGTGGTGGTAGCATATCCGTGCAGAGTGACTATAATGAGGGTGCCTGTTTCACCGTCTTTTTACCGGTTTACCCAGAACGAGGCGAGCCATGAGTAAGCCGTATATCCTGGCTGTGGATGACGATCCAGATGTATTAGGGACGCTTTACCGGGCGCTGACGCGCGAAGGGTTTGAGGTGGGGCGCGCGACATCGGGCCTGGAGGCGCTGAAGATGCTCGCCGCGCGCCGCCCTGAACTGATCATCCTCGACATTATTATGCCTGGCCTGGATGGGCTGACGGTCTGCCGGCGGGTGCGGGCCGACAGCCAGTACGACGATCTGGCTATCCTGTTCCTGACGGCGCGCGGGCACACCGACGACATCGTGGACGGGCTGGACGCTGGCGGCGACGACTACGTGGTGAAGCCCTTCGAGGTCGCGGAACTGGCCGCCCGCGTGCGCGCCCTCATCCGCCGGGGGCAGCGCAGCGCCATCCTCGAAAGCCCGCGCCTGACCGTTGGCCGCTTGCAGCTTGACTCCAGCACGCACCAGGCGGTGGTCGGGGACGGCACGCCCATCCAGCTGACGGCGACCGAACACCGCTTGCTGCGTTACATGATGGAGCACGCGAACCAGGCGCTCTCGCCGCAGCACCTGCTTGAAGCTGTTTGGGACTACCCGCCGCACACCGGCGACCCCGACCTGGTGCGCGCCCATGTGCGCAATCTGCGCGCCAAGCTGGAGCGATCCGCCAACGAAGAAACGTTGATCCGCACCATTCACGGCGTGGGGTACATGATCCCTGGGTGATCGGGAGTGGTTGGTTGGTGGT
>CAYNHD010000115.1:9222-10462 GCA_964396775.1 uncultured Thermoflexus sp.
ATCAGTGATCGGTTGTCGGTTGGGGCGGCACTGTGCTCCGCCCCCTGGAGCGTGTTATGCGCTTTTTTCTCTCTCAACCCCCGGCCCCTTCGCCCGCGCTGCGGGCGAAGGGGAGCACCTGTGCGAGAGAAAGCCAGTCCCCTCGTCCCGCTCGCGAGGGAGAGGGGATTTAGGGGTGAGGGGAAGACACTGCGCAAAAGCTCATAACAGCCCCTAAAGCGGGCACGAGGCAAGACCGCTTTCACCAAAAACCAATCACCAACAACCAAAAACCGACTTCTCGATCAGTTGGAGGGACTCTGCGCGGCCATGACGACCGGCTCGGCGACGACGACCAGCCGGCCCAGGTAGGTTTCTGTGTCGAAGTCCCAGTCGGTGCAGGTGATCAGCGTGATGCGTGAGATGCCATCCTGGGCCAGCCAGGAGAGATCGTAGGGGTCCACGTATTCGATGCGCGTGACGCGGTAACGCTCCTCGCGGGTGCCCTCGCGCAGCACCACGAGATCGCCCAGTTTTGCTTCGAAGAGGTAGGCGAAGGGGCCGGGCGCGCCGGTGAAGCTCTCCACATGACCGGCCAGGACGATGTTCCCGCCGGAGCCGCCCAGCCAGGCGGTGCCGACCAGGTGCCCGACCGAATCACCGAGATGGCGCGTTTCCCACGTGCCGCGCACGCGCCCGGCGGGGATGATCGGCGCGCCGACGGACACCGCCGGGAACATGATCTGGCGCACGGGGGCGGTTCTGTCGGGGGTAGGGGTGGGCAACACGTCTTCGGGGCGCAGACCCTGTGGGGGCGGCGTGCGCGGGGGCGTGGCGGTGCTGGAAGCGGCGGGCAGCAGCGCCGAACTCAGTCGCCAGACAGCAAAGACAAGCACAATGAACTCGACGCTGAGCATCGTACAGCTCAGCGGCGTGAAACGCAGCCGGCGCTTCTTCGGCGAACCAAGCACGGTTACTCCCCCACAGTGCACGTGCGTACAGCTTAGCGCACGTCAGGGTGAATCGCAACCGCCGTGTGGGGGGCGTATGCGGAGTCTGAAGCAAAGTGTCACCGCTGAGACGCAGAGGACACCGAGGAGAATCATAGAAAATTCTTCGCCCTTCTCTGCGCGCTCTGCGTCTGCGCGGTCCAAAGAATCCGCCCCCCATCCAGATACGCCTGGATGGGGAGAACGCGGCAGAGAATCAGAGGCCGTTTGAGAGGTATCTTTACCCCCATCCCCGGCCCTTCCCCCGCAAG
>CAYNHD010000116.1:0-8189 GCA_964396775.1 uncultured Thermoflexus sp.
CCTTTCCCCGCAAGCAGGGAAAGGGGAGCCTCCCCGCCTGCGGGGAGGGACCCCAGGGTGGGGTCAACGTGCTGCCTGCTGCGCCGAGCGCGCGGAGGTCATGACACGCTCTAAATCGGCTCGATGTGCGCCTCAGTCCAGGCGTCGTAGCGCGCGCGCAGGGCGCTGACCACCGGCCCCACCTGCCCGTCGCCGACAGGCTGGCCGTCAATGCGCGTGATGGGCACCACGCCGCGTCCGCTGCTGGTCAGCATGGCTTCCGCCAGGCGCGGCACCTCTGCCAGATGCACGCCCACCGGCTCAACCGGCAGCACCTCCGGCGCGATGGTCAGAATCGCCTTGCGGGTGATGCCCGCCAGCACGCCATCGAGCGCCGTCCGCAGCATCCCATCGAGCACGCCGTAGAAGTTGCTGGAGAATCCTTCCAGCAGCCGCCCGTCCTGCCCCACCAGGATCGCCTCGTACACGCCCGGCGGCAGGCTGTCCCAGGCTGGCTGGCGCACAATCATCCAATCGGTCGTCTTGACGACCGGGTTCTCGCGCACCAGCGGCGTGGTGATCACGTGCGCGCCCTGCCGCATGATCGCCTCCGGCACAGGGCGGAACGGCTCCAGCGCGAAGTACAGCCAGTCCGGGTGCTCGTAGGAGACGGTGATGCGGAACTTGGCATCGGGGTAGCCCGCCTGGTGCAGAAACTCGCGCAGCGCCGCCCGCAGACGGCGGCGATCCAGCCGCAGCGGGATATGGACCAGATGCGCCGACTGTTCCAGCCGGTCGAGGTGCGCGTCGAACAGCAGGGCGCAGTCGCCGCGAAATGTTCGCGCGACCGTGTAGACGCCGCGCGGCTCGCACCCGACCGCTTCAGTCAGCGACTGCACCTGGTAGGGCGTGGGCGTCAGGCCGTCGGGTGTGAGGATATAGGTCGGGATCGTCTGGGTGGTTTCGGTCATCAAGGTCGTCTGTCCGGTCTGTTGCGCTGTCCAGGGCCGAGTGGGTTCACGAACAATCTGTTGCCAGGGGAAGTTCAGGAATACTCGCTGAAGCCTCCCCCCTCGATCCCCCCTCCAGCACAGCTAGGGGGGACGATCCGCCAGGCGGCTCTCCCCTTCCCCTCGCTTTGCTGGGGGAAGGGGCCGGGGGATAGGGGCGTTCTAGCGGCAGCCCAACAACCCGTTCGCGCGCCCGCGCCGAGCCAACCCGCTTATCATACCGCAGAATTCACGGGGCATACACGACCACGACCGACGGCAGGCGGTCGAAGGCCGGGGCGCTCTCCTGGTGAGACGGCGTCTGGATGACCATGCCGGTGGAGCGCCCCCCATCCAGCGCAAAAGCCACGTCCAGGTCGAGATCGGATGCGAGCAGCCACGCCTGCAAGTCCGCCAGGGTGATCAGAGTGTGTGTCACGCCGAGAATGATGCGCCCGGCGCGATCCTGGCCGATCCACGTGCGCCGCGAACGCTGGTCGAAGCCGTCACCTTGCGCGGCGAGCAGGCCGCCGTGCTCGATCAGCATGGGAAACGCCTGCACCGCCTGCCACAACGGTTCGCCCTGGTAGGGGCTGCTCACCAGGGAGCGCACGCGCGCGCCGGCAGCGTCCACCTGCAGCATCCCGCCGAACCCAGCGAACGACTGCCCGTAAGCCTGCCCATCGCTGACGATCAGGCCCAGGGCGCGATCCGCCTCGTCGAAGAACGCGCCGTTGACGATGACCTGCGCATCCGGCAATGCCTGCTGCCACTCGCCGAGCGTGCGCGCCGCGCCGGGGCTGTACTGCACGGCGAGGCGCGCCACCGCCGGGTCTGCGCGCACGAGCAGCGCCACCCCCTGCGCGGATGCTGAGGCGACCGGCAGCGCCATCTCGCGCTGCTCGATGCCCGGCGCGATGGCCGTCCAGCCGCTCGCTGGTACGCTTGATGCGGGCGGATCGTTCCCTGGCGGGCTGTCCACGCGGGCCAGGCTACAACCCACTAATACCGCAGCCGCCAGCAGGCAAGCGCCAGGCCCCCTGGCCAGGCCAGGCCACATGCCAAAGTGGTGTCTCATAGGCTACCTGTCGTCATCGTCGCGGCGAGTTCGCCGTCGTTCCAGCAGGCGCGAGGCCAGCGTCTCCTCCTGGCGGGCGCGCTCGGCGGGAGGTTCGGGAATCGGGCGGGGGCCGCGGTCGGGGCGCGACGCAGCGGGCGCTTCAGCGGACGGGGGGCGTGGCGGCGGTGGCGGCGTGAGGGATTCGGGAGGCGGCGCGGCGCTTTCAGCGGGCGGCGGCTGCGGGCGGGCGACCCTCGCGCGCCCTTTCGCTCCAAGCAGACGCTCGAAGCGTTCGCCCGCCGCGCCAAGATCGGGCTGAGCGCGCCGCAGGCTCAGCCACGCGCGCGCCCGCGCCACGTCCTCACTCGTGATGACCAGCCGCCGCACGGCCACGTCCAGCGGCAGGAGAAGCAGCGCAATCAGCACCAGGTACGCCCAGATTGGCTGCGCGGCCCGCTCCTGATCCAGGTTATGGGCGAACGCGCCCGCCGGATTCTCCCGCAGCGATCCGCCGCCGGTGATCGCGGCCAGATCGCGCAGGTAGTCAGCAGGCAACTGATCCTGCACCCCCGCGCCGCTGAGCGCGTACTCCGCCGAATAGCCGAGCACCCAGCCCGTCGTTTGCATGACCGATTGCGAGGTCAAGGAGTTGGTGCCGGGCGCGGTGCCGCCTGCCACCGTGATGAAGTAAGCGCCCTCGCGCGCCAGGCTGAGCGTGGTCTCGTAGCGACCCGGCGCCGTCTGCTGGAGGGTGAGCGTGGTCGTCAGCAGGTCGCTGCCCACAACGGCTGCCTGCATCGCCAGGCCGTTGAGAAAACCGCCCCGGCTGTCGCGCGCGTCCACCGTCAGCACAGCCTCTTCGCCGCGCTCGACAACGCGCGCCTCCACAGTGCCCGTGCCGCCCTCGGTGATCGTCCAGCGCACCGCCTGGTTCCAGAAGTCGGCGTAGCCGTCCCATGTCACCCAGTCCGCCGCCCAGCGCGAGCTGGCGTCGGACGTGAAGGCCGCCGCGCGCCCCAGGCCGTACTGCCACGCGGCCAGGATCGGGTCGTCCTGCGGGCCGCGCAGGATGACCGTCGCCGTGTCCTTCTCGGTCGTGGCGACATAGCCGCGCAGTTCGGGCGTGCCGCTCAGGGCACCAGTGATCGGGTGCCGCGCGGTGATCACCGGGACGAACGGCTCCTCCACGATATAAGAGCGGGTCGCCAGCAGCGTCTCCGCCGTGAAGATGGCCGGGATGGTAGAGATGTCGTAGGCCAGGTGAAACAGGCCGCCGCCGGCGGCAGCCACATCCACAAGCCAGGGGGCATAGTCCTGCCCTATCGCCACGACCGACAGAGTGACGCCGTAGCCCTGGTTCATGCGCCCAACCGCATCTGCGATGCCGGTGGGGTCTGCGCCGCCGTCGGTCAGCAGAATGATGTGCTTCAACTCGGACGGGTCGCCGCGCAGCACTTGATCCGCCGCCAGCACGCCCTGGTAAATATTGGTGCCGCCGCCCGGTCGCAGCGAGCCGACCAGATCGCGCATCCGCTGGCGGTTGGCGGCGTCGCCCACTTCCTGGATGTCCAGCACGTAGTAGGCGCTGACATCGAAAGACAGCACGCCCGTCCGGTCGTTGTCGTTAAGCAGGTCGAACGAGCGCACGACTGCTTCCTTCGCCAGTTCCAGGTTCGAGACGCCACTCGCGCTGGCGAGTTCCATGCTGCCCGACCGGTCAATGACGAACAGCAGCGTCAGTTGCGGCACGCGCTCCTGGTCGCGCAGGCGCATCTCAACCGGCAGCGTCTCCTCCAGCGGCGTCTCGAAGTAGCCGCCCACGCCGTAGCTGTTCGGCCCGCCGATCACTACCAGCCCGCCGCCCAGGTCGCGCACGTAGGTTTGCAGCGCCTCCATGCGCTCCAACGAAAGCTCGGTGGCCGAGACGTTCGCCAGGATCACGCTGTTGTAGCTGCTCAGCGCGGCCAGGCCAACCGGCAGCTCGCGCGGGCCGCGCACGTCCACCTGCAGGCCCGACTCGGCCAGCACAGTGCGCAGCGCGGCGATCTCGCGCTCGTCGGAAGTCACCAGCAGGGCGCGCGGCGGCCCGCTGACCTGGGTGAAGGCAGCCAGGCGGTTGTTCTGGTAGAACGTGTCCGCGCCGCGCGGCTCGATGACCACCTCAAAATCAATGAACCCGGCCTGTGGGGCCACCACGTCGAAGACCTCATGGGTGACGCCGGGCTGCAACAGCACTTCGCGCTGGTGCACGATCTGCCCGCGCGAGAGCACGCGCACTTCCGCCGCCGTGTCCGGGCGGTTCGCGGCCAGCGAGGCCGTCAGGCTGAAACGCTCGCCCTGGTTGACCGTCGCTGGCACGTCCACACCCGCCACCAACACCTCCGGGCCAACCGTCTGCTGGGCCGGGCCTTCGGGGACCAGCAGCACCGTATCCACCTGGACGTTGGTCGCCGCCGCCAGCCGCGCCACTTCTTCGGCGTCGCCCACCGTCGGCTTGCCGTCGCTCAGAATCACCATGCGCTTGGCCGTATCCGCGGGGAACAGAGCCAGCCCCAGGCGCATGGCCTCGGCCAGATCAGTGTTGAGGCGCACGGGGTCAGAGCCGATCTGCACCAGTTCCAGCCGCTCGGTGACCGGCACCTCCACCAGCGCATCCGCGCCGAAGACGATCACCGCCGCCTGGTCGTCCGCGCCCATCGCCGCGGCAGCCTGGCGCACGTATTCCACCGCCGCGCTCTGCTGGGCAGGCGATACGCTGTCCGACACGTCCAGGAGAAAGACGACGGCCAGCTTATCCGCCGTGCGATGCACCTGCGCCCCCGCCAATGCCAGCACGAGCAGCGCCGCGATGAGCAGGCGCAGCAGCAGGCTGGCCGCATCGCGCCGCCGGCGGTAGGCCAGGCGCGGCCAACCGACGACTGCCAGTGCGGGCAGCAGGAGCAGCAATAGAAGGGCCAGGGGGTTCGTGAAGCTCATCGGACCTGCCTCAGCCGTCACAGCCTGCGGCGCGCCGGCGCGCGCCGGAAGCGATCCGCCAGCGCCCGCCAGCCGCCGCGCCAGCCGGACCCCCGCCCGGCCAGCGTCAGGCACGGGCTGCGGCGCAGCGCCCGGTGATAGGCCCACCATTCGACGGCCAGCAGCGCTAGCCCCACGCCGACGACCCAGGGCCAGTATTCGCGGCGTCCGGTCTCCTGGCGGGCGTCGCGGCTGACCTCGACCGTGCCCACCCTGATGCTCTCGCGCGGCGCGATGGCGCTCTCCGCCGCGTCGAACAGGTTGACGGCGAAGTGTTCGCTGCGAATCGCTGTGCCCCCTTTGCGCAGCGTAACCTCGTACAAACCCGGCGTCAGCGTATCCGCAAAGATAGCAGTGCTCGCGCTGGCGTCCAGCGTCACGCTCTCGCCATCCGGCAGGCGGAGTGTGGCCCCGTCCGCGCCCTCGATGAAGCGCACTGTCACCGGCGCGCCCGGCGACAGGCTGGCCGAGGCATCGGTGACGCGCGGCGGCGAGAACCAGGCCGCCAGTTCCGCGATCAGGATCGGCCAGGCGGGTTGCAGCACCATGTCCGTGTTGGGGTAGCGCGCGTCGAAGGGCAGGATCGCCACCTGGCGCGCGTCCACTTCCCCAGCAACGACCAGCGGGAAGCCGTCCACGCTGACCAGCGTCGTGGCCCAGGGAATCCCGCTTAGCTCGCGGAACCTGGCGACGCGCACTGTCTCCATGTAGACGCCCAGGTTGCGCGTGCGCGGGTCGTCGGGGTGCACGGCTATCGTCCCGGCCTGCGCGCGCTCGGCTCCGATCTGGAAGAAGGCCGTCCCCGCCGGCGGATTGACCAGCAGCAGGTCGGCGTCGGGCAAGGTGGCGGGCAGCACGCCGTCGAGCACCACCAGGTCGAACGCTTCAGCGGGCAGCGCGTCCGCCGGGGCCATCTGGAATAGCTCGACCCCGCGCAGGCTGCGGAAGATCTGCTCCAGGAACAGATTCCCCTCAGTGACCAGCAGCACGCGCCCCGCCCCGGCACGGTCGCGCACGGCGTAGGCGCGGTTGTCGGCGGGCAGGTAGTCGTGCCCGGCAGCGCGGGCGGGCATGGTCAGTTGGGCGGCCAGCGTCTCGAAATCCGGCGGCAGTTCGATGTCAAAGATGTCCACATAGCCGCGCGCGGGCACGGCGTAGCGGCGCGCCGTGTAGAGCACGTCGCTGCCGTCCAGGCGCACGTCGAGGATCACCTCCGTGTCCTGATCGCCGTAGTTGCTAATCCGCGCGAAGATCTGCGGCGGGCGGCCTGACAGAGAAGCCGTCGCCAGCGCGGAGATCGCCAGGTTGCCCGCTTCCGCACCGACGGGCACGTAGCGCACATCGCCGGGCACGGGCGGCAGGTCGGCGGGCAGGCCTCCGTCGGAGACGATGACCACCTTTAGCTCAGTGACGCCCACCGCGCCCGCCGCCGCCAGAGTCAGCGCGGCCAGCCAGTCGGCGCTCGCCTCGCCCGACCCGGCGTCCTCAATGGCCTCGCGCAACACCATCTTGTCGCGCGATGCCGCCGCCAGCACTTCCGGCACGGCGGCCACGCGGATGACGGTCATCGTGTCGTCCGCGCCGAGCGCGTCCACCATCTCCAGCGCCACTTGGCGGGCCTGGGCGAAGCGGCTCGGCGTCACGTCGGTCGCCCCCATGCTGGCCGAGGCATCGAGCAGCAGGACAATGCGCCCGCCGGTGATGGTGCTGATCGCCTGGAAGGGGCGAGCCAGGGCCACCACCAGCGCCGCCAGCGCCAGCAGTTGCAGCAGCAGCAGCCAGTTGAAGCGCAGCCGCTGCCAGGGCGCGTTGGCCTCGCGGTCGCGCACAAGCTGCTGCCAGAGGAACGTGCTGGAGATCGGCTGCTCGACGCGACGCAGGCGCAGCATGTACAGCGCAATGATCGGCAGTGCCAGCGCGCTCAGCGCGAAAGCCAGCGGCGTGAGAAAGGACATCGCCCTACCTGACCACTATCTCGACCGGCAAAATGACGTGATCGGCGCCGCCCGCCGTCAGGACGCGCACGCCCGTCTGCGGGTCGTAGAAGCCCACTTCCAGGCGCGCCGGCCCGCGATAGGCGCGCCCCTCGTCGTTGAAGACGAGCGCATACGGGTCGGCGAGGTACTCGCCCGCCACCCAGCTCGTCGTGGGACGCGCGCCCTGCCCCGGCACGTCATCGTGCTGGGCGATGACTCGCCCGGCATCGTTGAGCAGGTGTGTGAATACGCGGTACGACACTTTCGGCGTCTCCGTGACGCGCCAGACCAGCGTCAGGCCCAACGACTCGTCCGGCGAGACTTCCGTCTGGGCCACGCTGAACCCTTCCAGCACGGCCAGGCCCTGGAACTCGGTCAGCAGCGCCGTGTCGAAGGGCGGCGGCGCGAAGAGACGCTTCGTCCGCTCGACGGTGAACTCGGCCAGCGTCACCGGCTGCTGGCCCGGCGCTTCCAGGACGAGCGCCGCCCTCCCCTCCGCCTCGGCGGGCACGAGGAGCGCGTGCCAGTCCAGGCTGAAGCCCGGATAGACTCGCACCGGCCCGGCAACGCGCCACCCGTCCCCGCGCAGCGCCAGTGTCGCGCCCGTCCAGGGGCCAGCGGCGCAGCAGTCCGCCGGAGCTTCCCAGCGTAAGGTGATGCGTAGCTCCTGACCGGCAGTAAGCGCGCCCGCGCGCGCGTCGTGGCCCAGCAGAGTCACGCCGTCGCCGAGCACTGCCAGCGCTGGGGCATCGCCGGGCGGCAGGGCACACGCACTCTCCGACGGTGCAACCGTCGCCAGGGCCAGCGCCTTGCCCGCCGGGATGCCGCTCACCAGCCGGTCCAGGCCGTCTGGATGATTCGCGCTGAAGAGGATCGTCTGCAGCACGTACTCGCCGGGCGGCGCGCCCGCCGGGAAGCGCAGCAGGCTGAACGCCTCGCCACGCGCGCCCGCCTCCCAGAGCGACGTGGGGACCTGCTCGTCGTCGCGGATGTCGCTGTCGCTGCGGGCCAGCACCCAGCCGGGCGGATCGCTCGTCAGCAGCCGCGCCGACACACGCCAGTCTTCGCGAGTCTCGGCGGGCAGCGCCCACTTCGTGCGCAGGCAGACGGTCTGCCCGCCGCCGTGCGCGGCGGCAAGATTTCCATGTGGCTGTGCCGCGAGGGCGAGCA
>CAYNHD010000116.1:8199-10313 GCA_964396775.1 uncultured Thermoflexus sp.
CGCCGTGCGCGGCGCTCAGCAGGTCGAGCGCGCCGAAGGAGTCCTCGCGCGGGGCGCTCTCGCCGAGCGCCAGCGGGCGCGCGACCGTGTAGGCCGTCGTGCTGATGCCCTGCACGGTGAGCGTTTCGCCCCGCTCCCCGGCGGACTCCAACACACACGGGAACATGCCGCGCAGGTCGGCGGGAAGCTGGAACCACGTCAGTAGCTCGACGTGCGCGGGGCTTACGCGCCCGTCCAGCGCCTCGTTGATAACGCGCATCATCTCCTCGGCGCTGCTGTGCAACTCCACGCCAACGAACTGCGCCGCGATCCCCAGCCGGTCAGCGTAGTACACGTCCAATGCCGGCTCCCAGCCATACGGGATCACAATGAGCGCGTCGGCGGGCAGCGCAGCATAGTGCTCGGCCACCGCGCGAAAATCGTCGTGCTGGTAGGCTGGCTTGTCAAAGAGCGCCACAATGCTCGCCGCGCCCGTCCCCGCCGCCAGCGCCAGAATGCCCAAGCCGGCCAGCCGCCGCACCTCGGCATGGACGGGCAGGCTGTGCGCGGCTGCCGCGATCAGCATCAGCGCCGCCGGGAGGCCGGCCACGTAATAGCGCGGGTGAAAGTCAATGCTCGCCGCGTGCAGCATAACCGTCGCCAGCGCGGGCAGCAGGATCGCTTGCGAGAGCAGCAGCAGTGCATAGCGCCGCCGGTTCCGCAGCAGGGTCGCGGCGATGGCCAGCAGCATGACCACGCCGAGCGCGACGCTGCCGATCTCCACCGCCGCCTCCGCGCCAATCATCGCTGGCAGCGGGGCGAAGTAGCCGCGCCAGATGTCCCAGACCAGACCCGGTGAGGGGCGCGGCGGCGTGTTGAGCGGCGTGCCGCTCGGTGCCTGGCCCAGCAGCCAGGGCAAATAGGCCAGCAGCAGCACGGCCTGCCCCGCCGCCCACAGCGCCAGACGCCGCCATTGTCGCCCGGCCAGCCAGACGCCGCCCACGACCAGGTTGAGCCAGGCCACCACGGTGACGCCGAGATTGTGCGTGTAGAGCAGCAGCAACTCGGCGGCCAGCAGCGCGATCCACACGCGCCGGGCGCGCGGATCGCCGAGCAACCGCTCGGTCAGCGCGAGAATCAGCACGGTCAGCAGCGGCACGGCCACATACGCGCGAATCTCGCGGGCGTAGGCCCACAGCAGCGGCGACAGCGCCAGCAGCAGCGCGGTCAGCACCCCGGCGTCCCGCCCGGCCCAGCGGCGCGTCACCCGCGCCGCCAGCGCGACGGTGATCACGTCCAGCAGCACCGACCCGTAGCGCAGCGCCAGCGGGGAGTCCCCGGCCCCGCGCCACAGCACGTGCACCAGCGCGTAGTAGGCGACCGGCGTCTTGTCATCCGGCGTGTGGACCGGATCGCGGATGGCGCGGATGGACCAGCCTTCGTCGTGCCAGATGCTCGGCTGGCCCACGTCCCACAGGCGCAGCGTGAACGCGCCGAGCAGGATCGCCGCCAGCACCAGCAGGCGCGGATACGCAGAGACCGTCCGACCCATCACTGCACCACGCGCGCCTGGCGAAGCTGCATCAGGATGACCTGTTCCCAGGGGACGCTGGTCACCAGCGGGACGAAGTGCACCCCGCGCCGCGTGCAGTGCGCGCCAATCTCCGCCTGCCACGTGGCCAGCCGCTGGGCGTAGAGTCCCTTCATCGCCGCGTCCACCGTCACTTCTTGCGGCGCGCCCGTCTCGATGTCAATCAGCTTCAGGTCGCCGCTGATCACCGGGTCAGCCTCGTCTGGCGAGAGCACCTGGATCACGGTGAGTTCGTGCCCGCGCCCCTGCAGCGCGCGCAGGCCGTCGGCGAACCCTTCGGGGGCCATCAGGTCAGACAGGACAATGCACACCCCCGCGCGGGCCGCGCGCCGCGCATACGCGGCCAGCGCGTCGTTGAGCCGGATCGCGCCCCCTGGCTGGCGATCCTCCAGCCAACTGAGCAGGCCCAGCGCCCGCCCGCGCCCGCGCAGCGGCCCCCACGTCTCCACGCCGTCACCACGCAGGGCAGCAATCGTCACCTGGTCGCCGCCGCTCAGGGCGATGGTCGCCAGGCCCGCCGCCAATCGCCGGGCGTAGAGGAACT
>CAYNHD010000117.1:0-10288 GCA_964396775.1 uncultured Thermoflexus sp.
TACGCTCGGCCTTTCCCCCTCTCCGTTAACGGAGAGGAGGGAGCGAGGCGCGCCTGCGCCGAGCGGGGGTGAGGTCAAGCAGTGCGCACGCTAGATGCGCTTACCCTGCATCCCCCGTTGATCTGCTGGGAATTATAGGCGGCCTGGGGCAAAATGTGCGAAATGCGTGCGATAAGACTGGATTATGTGGCCCCTGTGGGAAAGCGAGGGAATAACCCATGAGCAACCACACGCTCACCGCCATTGACGGCATCCGCGTGGGTCACGCCCACACCCTGGACGGGCCGACCGGCTGCACCGTCGTGCTCTGCCCGCCAGGAACGGTCGGCGGCGTGGATCAGCGCGGCGGCGCGCCAGGCACGCGCGAAACGGACTTGCTGCGCCCGCTGCACATGGTGGAGCACGTGCACGCGATAGTGTTAGCCGGGGGCAGCGCCTACGGCCTGGACGCGGCGAGCGGCGTCATGCGCTGGCTGGAGGAACGCGGCATCGGCTTCAATGTGGGCGTCGGCGTGGTGCCCATCGTCCCGGCAGCGATCCTCTTCGACCTCGACGTGGGCGACCCGTCCATCCGCCCCGACGCGGCGATGGGCTATGCCGCGTGCGCGGCAGCGTCGGCGGAGCCGGTGGCCGAAGGGTGCGCCGGCGCGGGGGCGGGCGCGCAGGTTGGGCGGCTGATGGGGTCGGGCTTCGCCTGCAAGTCGGGCATTGGCAGCGCGGCGGTTGAGATCGGCGACGGGCTGCGCGTGGCGGCGCTGTTCGCAGTCAACGCGCTGGGAGACGTGGTGGACGAAGATGGGACGATCCTGGCCGGGACGCGCCAGCCGCCGGACGGAGCGCGCTTCGCCGGGGCGCTCAACCTCCTGCCCGCCCTGGCGCGCATGACGCCCGGCGGCGCGTCCAACACGGTGATCGGCGTGGTGGCGACCAACGCTGCGCTGAGCAAGGAGGAAGCCAACAAGGTCGCGCAGATGGCCCACGATGGCCTGGCCCGCGCCGTGCGCCCCGCGCACACGCTGATGGACGGCGACACGATCTTCGCCCTGGCGACGGGGAGCGCCGGGCGCGCCAACGCCAGCGCGATCGGCGCGTTCGCCGCCGAGGTGACGGCCCAGGCGATTCGCCGGGCGGTGCGGGCGGCGACCCCACTGGCTGGGCTGCCGGCGGGGGCGTCGGTCGGCGGGTGAGCGCGCCAGTGAGGAACAACTGATCACCGCCGAGGGCCGAGCGCGCAGAGAAACGCCTCGGCGGTGAGGCTCAAGCCAACTTACCGTTGACCGGCCCGCCAACTGGTGGTATATTTTTGGTGCCCGGCCCCGTAGCTCAATTCGGCAGAGCAGTTGACTCTTAATCAATTGGTTAGAGGTTCGAGTCCTCTCGGGGTCACCAGCCGACGCTCACCCATGCGGTGGGCGTTTTTTGTTGCTCGCTCGCGCTCCCCAGCGGCCAGTTTGTCTCCTGGGGTTCGGTTGTCGGTTGTCAGTGATCAGTTGTCAGTGATCAGTTGCTGGCGATCAGCGGCGGGTGGGCTACTGATCACTGAGAACCGATCACTGAAAACCAACCACCAACAACCCTCTTCCGTTTTCGCCCCCGCGCGCCTTGCGCTATGATGAGTGAGCGCGACTCGCAGCTAGCTCCAGGCTCAAGGGAGGGACACCCTCATGAAACTCGCTCAGGCGCTCTCGTGGATTCAGGTGGCGCGCGACCGGGGCCTGACCGGCCTGTGGAACGGTATCCAGTATCACCGCATGATGGCGACGATGGCCCGCCGCTACCCGCGCCCCCGTCCCAGCGGCCCCTTCCAGACGCCGGGGCGCGTCCTGGCCGTCGAGGAAGTGCCCAACGGCGTCGTGCTGCGCGCCGAGCGCGCGGCGGTGGAATTGATCGCCCTGGGCGACGAGGTGATCCGCGTGCGGCTCAGCCCGGCGGGCAACTTCGCCCCGCTCTTCTCCTACGCGGTGGTCGGCGGCGGCGACCCGCCCCGCGCCCTGCGCATCCACGACGAGGGAGACGCCGTGCTCGTGCAGACCGGGCGCATGGCCTGCCGCGCCAGCAAAGCCGCCTGCCGCCTGACCTTCAGCACGGCGGACGGGCGGGTACTCAGCGAGGACGCCGAGGGCCTGGCCTGGCGCGGCGACGAGGTGCGCTGGTCGCGCCGCCTGCCGCCCGGCGAATCGTGTCATGGCCTGGGCGAGCGGGCCAGCGCCTTCAACCTGCGCGGCAAGCGCCTGGCGCTGTGGAATACCGATCCCGGCCCCGCTTACCCGCGCGACGGCGATCCCATCTACACCAGCATTCCCTTCTACGTTGGCTTGCAAGGAGACCTGGCCTGTGGCTTCCTGTGGGACAACCCGGCGCGCGGCGCGGTTGACCTGGGCGCGGACGACCCTGGAACGATGTCCTTCAGCGCCGAGGAGGGCGAGCTATGCCTCTACGCGCTGGCCGGGCCGACGCTGCCGGACGTGATGCGCCAGTTCACGGCGCTGGTCGGGCGAGCGCCGCTGCCGCCGCTGTGGACGCTTGGCTTCCACCAATCGCGCTGGGGCTATCGGACGGTCGCTGACTTCCGGCGGCTGGCGCACGAGTTCCGGGCGCGGCGGCTGCCCTGCGACGTGCTCTACTTCGATATTGACTACATGGACGGCTACCGCGTCTTCACCTGGAACCGCGCGGAGTTCCCCGACCTGCCGGGCCTGGTGAATGAGCTGGCCGGGCAGGGCTTCAAGAGCGTGGGGATTGTAGACCCCGGCATCAAGGTGGACCCCGGCTACGAGGTCTACGAGAGCGGCTTGCGCGAGGACACCTTCCTCAAGATGCCGGATGGGAGCCTGGTCAGCGGCCCGGTCTGGCCGGGGGCGTGCCACTTCCCCGACTTCACCCGTCCGGCGGTGCGCGCCTGGTGGGCGGAGCGCGTCGCCGGGCTGCTGCGCGCGGTCAGCTTCGCCGGACTGTGGAACGACATGAACGAGCCGGCGATCATCGCCCTGCGCATGGGCGCGACTCTGCCCGATGCCGCTCAGCACGGCTGGGAAGGGATCGGGCGCTCGCACGCGGGCGGCGGCCACAACGTCTATGGGATGCTCATGGCCCGCGCCACGCGCGAAGGATTCGCCCAGGCCCGCCCGGACGCGCGCCCGTTCATCATGACCCGCGCTGCTTACGCCGGAGCACAGCGTTACACCGCCTCGTGGACAGGCGACAACGGTGCGACCTGGGATCACCTGCGCCTGAGCATCAGCATGGTGCTCAACTGCGGGCTTTCTGGCATGGCCTTCACCGGGCCGGATGTGGGCGGCTTCGCTGGCGACCCGGACGGCGAACTCTTCGCGCGCTGGATGCAGCTTGCCAGCCTGCTGCCCTACTTCCGCGTGCACTCGATGGCCGGAACCGCCCCCCAGGAACCCTGGAGCTACGGCGAGCGTGTCGAAGCGGTGGCGCGCCAGGCGTTGGAATGGCGCTACCGGCTGCTGCCCACGCTGTACTCGGTGGCGGCGGAGTGCGCGCACAACGGCCTGCCGCCTGTCCGCCCACTGCTGTTGGCCGATCCCGCCGATCCCCAGCTGCACGGCATAGACGACGCTTACCTGGTCGGCGACACGCTGCTCGTCGCGCCCGTCCTGGAACCGGGCGCGGTCGAGCGCCAGGTCGTGCTGCCGCGCGGCACCTGGGTCGCGCTGGACAGCGGCCAGCCGGTCGAGGGCGGGGGGACGGTGACCGTCGCTGCGCCGCTGGAGCGGCTGCCCGTTTACGTCCGCGCGGGCAAGGTGCTCGCCCTGTGGCCGCTGATGCAGTTCGTGGGCGAGCAGCCGGTCGAGGAGCTATTGCTGCGCGTCTACGCCGGAGACGGCGAGACGGCGCTCTACGAGGACGCGGGCGAGGGCCTGGCCTACCAGGAGGGCGCGTATCGCTGGTCGTACTTCACCGTCAGGCGCGCCTCGTCCGGCTCGCTGACCATCGAGTGGCGGCGCGCTGGGCGCTACGAGCCGCCCTACCAGCAGGTGCGCGTCGAGGTGATCGGCGTGCCCGAAGAGCCGGAAGCGGTGCAGCTTGACGGGCAGAGCGCGCCGGTGTGGTATTACGAGAACGGCGTCGTGGAGTTCATCACCCCGCCGTTCAATGAGGCGCGCCTGATCCGCCGCGAGACGGCAGCGGCGGGCCAGGAGCCGACCCGCCCGCGCCGCCCGGATCGCTAGAAGCCTCACCCCCGCTCAGCCCGCTAACGCGGGCTTCGCCGCCCCCTCTCCACGACGTGGAGAGGGGGCAAGCCGAGCGCAGCGAGGCTGGGGGTGAGGCTGGTGGCCCGCTAGGGCGCGTCAGGGTCAGGGATGTCGCTCTGTACGCCACGCAGCAACTCGGCGACCAGGGGCGGCGGCGGGTTCCACAGGTAGCGGCTCATGTCCAGCGTGTCGCGCTCGTCGAAGACGATGCCCTCGGCTTCGAGACGGGCGCGCTGTTCGGAGGCCGCTTCCGGCGCACCCTTGATGCTGATCCGGCCCTGGGCGTTGACCACGCGGTGCCAGGGCACCGGCTCGGCGACGCGCGTGTATTTGAGCGCGCTCAGCGCCCAGCCGACGGCGCGCGCCCCGTTGGGCACGCCGAGCAGCTCGGCCACGCGCCCATAGCTGAGCACCTTGCCGCGCGGGATGTGGCGCACCAGCGCGTACACGTGAGCGTTGAAGGAGGGGGAAGGTTGCATGGCGGTCTCCTGCGAGAAAGTTGTCAGTGGTCGGTTTTCAGTGATCGGTTTTCAGTGGTCAGTTTTCGGTCGCCAGTGGTCAGTCCTCAGTTTTCAGTGATCAGCGATCAGTTTTCAGTCGTCAGTTTGGCGCTCCGGCGGGCACGGCCTGAAACTGACAACCGATCACCGACAACCGACCACTGACAACTGATCACTGACAACCGAACACTGTTGCCCCATGAATAGAGCGCGCGCATTGACTCATTATACGCCCTTGCGCCCCTGGCTAATCGTGCTGCTGGCGTGCGCCGTCTACCTGGGCGTGATCTTCGCGGCCAACGACGCCGATCCGCTGGTCTTCGTCACATTGGGCGAGTGCTTCAGCGCGTGCGTCGGCGCCGACGGCACCGCCTGCCCGCCGGACAGCGAAGGTTACGACGGGCAATTCGCCTACTACATCGCCCGCGACCCCGCCGCTTCGCCGGACTGCCTGGACGCGCCCGCCTACCGCCTGCAGCGCATCCTGCTGCCCGCCCTGGCCCGCGCGCTGAGCCTGGGGCAGGCGGCGCTGATCCCCTGGGCGCTGGTGGCGATCAACCTGGCGGCGCTGGCCGGCGGCACGGCGCTGCTCGAAGACCTGCTGCTGCGGGCGGGGGCGAGTCGTTGGTACGCGCTGAGCTACGGCCTCTTCGCCGGGGTGTTCATGGCCGTGCGGCTGAGCACGGCGGAGCCACTCGCCTACGGGCTGGCGCTCGCCGCGGTCTGGCTGGCGGCGCGGGAGCGCCTGACGTGGGCGGCGATCCTGCTGGCGCTGGCGGCGCTGGCCAAAGAGACGACCGCCTTCTTCGCGCTGGGCATCGCGCTGCACCTCGCGCTGGCGGGCCGCCGGCCGGCCGCGCTGACGCTCGCCCTGATCGCCGCCGCGCCATTCCTCGCCTGGCAGGGTGTGTTGGTCGCCTGGCAGGGCGCGCCGGGCGTCGGGTCGGGCGGGGCGCTGGCCACCCGTTTCACGCCCATCCCCTACGGCGGCGTGTGGCAGATTGCCTTCGAGGGCGGGCTGCTGGTCTTCCTGGTGTTGGGCGTCCTGCTGGCGATTCCGGCAGCGGTCGTGCCGAGCCTGTGGGGATTGTGGCGCGCGGCCCGCGATCTGCGCGGCGGGCAGGGCGACCTGGCCGCGTGCCTGCTGCTGGCTAACGCCGCGATCATGCCCTTCGTGCCCTTCTCCACCTACCGCGAGTTCCTGGGGCTGCTGCGCTTCATGCCCGGCCTGGTGATCGCCGTCGTCTGGTACGCGGCAGCCCACCGCCAGCGGCGCGCGCTGCGTTATAGCACGCTGTGGATCGTGCTGATCGCCTTCGTCGTGGCCGGGTGAGGTCAGGCTGTCCGGCTCCGCCGGACGCGCCCGCCGAGCAGCAACATCAGGGTCGCGATCAGCGCCCCGGCAGAGATCGCCACGCCCACTCCGAAATCGTTGATCCGGTAGCGAAACACGACTTCGGACTCCCCCGCAGGCACAGCGACCGCCTGAAAGGCCAGGTTCGCGCGCAGGATGGGCGCGGGCGCGCCGTTGACAGTCGCCGACCAGCCAGGGTACCACGTCTCGGCCAGGACCAGGTAGGCGGGCGCGTCCGTCGCCACGCGGAAGCGGCGCTCGGCGGAATACTCCTTAAGGACGCTGATCGAGCCAGGGAGATATGCCTCACCTCCCCGGCCCCCCTCTCCAGCCGAGCTAGAGAGGGGAGAGATGCCCGCCAGGATGACCGTCTGCGCCGGGTCCCAGGCCGGGTCGCGCAGCGCCGCGCTGATCGCCTCATCCGACTCGCGCCACTCCGCCGCCCCCACCAGCCAGGCCGTCGCCCCGTCCGCATCGGGCGCAACTGCCGGAGTCGCCCCCATCCAGCCGTCCGGCGTAACGCCGAAGGCGCGCGTCACACCCGCCGCGCGCAGCAGCGCCCCGGCCCGCGCGCCCAATTCTTCGATTAGCGCCACATAGCGGCGGTGAACGTCTGGCTGCAACGGATCGTTGTTATCCAGCGAGGGGACGCGATCCAGCAGGTTCAGGTTGGGCAGCAGCGAGGCGCGCAACTTCTCGTGCCGCCGCCCGGCGATGCGGTAGTCGCCCACGTCGAAGAAGCCCTCGACGGGCGGCGTTTCGTCCTCGTCCGTCCCGAAGGTCACGTCGTACTGAGTCTCGTCGAACCAGTAGACGCGGCCCGGCGGCCTGGCGACCTCGCGCCGCTCGAAGAACGACGCCGGGACGGTCGGGTTCAGCCCGGCGGCGAACCAGGCCAGGTCGAGCGTCACGACGAGCAGGACGGCGGCCCGCCACAGCGTCGCGCGCGCTGAGTGCGCCGGGCCGGGTGGCTGGACGAGCGTCAGCAGGGCGGCGGCGGCGATCCACCCGCCGAAGGCCGCCACGGCCAGGGCCATCGTGTCCAGTTCGGGGGGAGCGAGATCGGTGAACGCGCGCGCGCCGAGGGCCATCAGCGCCATGCCGACGCCGCCCGCCGCCGTCAGCCGCGACCAGTAGACGGCGCGCGGCCCGCGCCGCCAGTATCCGACTCCGATCCCGGCCAGCAGCGCCAGCCCCAGGTGCGTCAGGATCAGCCAGCGCACCGGCTCGCGGAAGGCGTCGAAGGTGGGCATGTAGTCGTAGAGCGGGCGAAACGCCGGGTTGTGCTTGCCGGCGGCCAGGAACAGCCCGGCCAGGGCCAGCGCCGCCCAGAAGGGGACGGTCGCCTCACCCCCTAAATTCCCCTCTCCAGCCGAACTAGAGAGGGGGACTTCGCCGCCCGATCCGGCCCTCTCCCCCTCTCTGGCTTTGCCGGGGAGGGGGCCGGGGGGAGGGGCCTTGTGCTCGCCGGACGCCTCACCCCCTAAATCCCCCTCTCCAGCCGAGCTAGAGAGGGGGACTTCGCCGCCCGATCCGGCCCTCTCCCCCTCTCTGGCTGCGTCAGGGCGCGGGGCCTTTCGTTTGAACAGCCAGGCGGCCAGCGCCGCGCCCGCCGCGATCAGCGGGATGACGCCCAGGTAGGCCGCGTCCTCGAAGAAGATGCCCTCGGTGAAGACGCTGCCATCGGCGGGCGTGCCGAAGAAGTGCGGCATCCACAGCGTCAGCAGGCGCGCCGGATGGTACGACAGGTTGGTCAGCGCCGCGTAGTCCAGCCCGCCGGCGCGATCTGACTGACGCAGGTATTCGGCGGTGGGCACCAGTTGCACGGCGGCGATCCCCGCGCCGAGGGCGACGCCCAGCCCGGCCAGGGCCAGCCCGCGCGCCCGCAGTCGCCATGGGGTTCCGCGATCCGCCCACAGCGCGCGCCACAGGGCATACGCGCCCGCGCCGAGCAGCCCGTACCACGCGGTCTGGGCGTGCCCGGCCAGCAATAGCAACCCGACGGCCAGGGCCAGCGCGCCCGCGTCGCGCCAGGTGCGCCGCGTCAGGGCGCGGTGAACCAGCCAGAGCAGCCAGGGCAGCCAGGCGGCGGCGCTGTGGGTGGGGAACGAGCCGAGCCGGGCGATCAGGTAGCCGCCCAGGGCGTAGCTCAGCGCGCTGACCCCGCGTCCGAAGGGGGCCAGGCCCAGCGCCCCGGCCAGCCGCCACATGCCCAGCGCCGCCCACAGGACATGCGCCAGCGCCACCCATGACATCGCCAGCGGGCCGGGCAGGACGAGCATCAACCAGTTGGGCGGGTAGAAGACCGCCGTCTGGTAATTCGCCAGCAGCGGCGCGCCCGCGCCCAGGTAGGGGTTCCAGGCGGGCAGCCGCCTGGCGCGTAGCTCGGCGAAGGCGAACTCGCGCCAGGGGTAGAATTGCAGCGTCGGCAGGCCCCAGAACAGCGTCTCACCGCCGAACAGGGCGCGCAACAGCGGCAGCAGGGCCACGCCGACGAGAGCGAAGGGCAGCCAGCACAGGATGCTCACCTGGGCGCGGAAGGGGCGCGGCTCACTCATGCGGCACCTCGTAGATGCGGACGGGCGCGGTCTCTTCCGGCGGCAGAGCCAGCGGCAGACCGTCCGCCCAGGCGGGCAGCGCGTCGCCCGCCTCCGCCATCTCCAACGGCCCAACAAAGATGTAGTTCACGACAGCCAGCAGGTCGCGCGCCGCCGCCGCGTCGAGCGTCCCGGCGAAGAACTGCCGGGCGAGCGCCTCCTTCTGCCCGGCGTCCACCGTCTCCGGCCCGTGCCCCACATACGCCTTGAGATTCGTCCAGGCGGGCAGGACGTTGCCCGTCTCCTTCAGGCTGAGCACGACCGCGTCGCGCGGGGCGAGCCGGTTGAGGGCGTCCATCGCGCGCAGCTCGGCGCTCGGCTGGAAGAGCGGGCGATCCGGCGACAGGACGGTGAAGGTTGCCCCCAGCCAGAGCAAGGCCGCCGTCGGCAGGGTCAGCGCCAGCAGCGCGGCCCGCGCCCGGCGGTAGGCCCGTTTGTGGGGGAAGGCCAGGCGCAGCCCGGCGGTGGCCAGGATGCCCAGCGGGACGATGGCCCCTTCCAGCAGGCGGCGCTGCACGTTGACCGGCAGGTAGGCCAGCACAGGCGCGGCGATCACCCAGGCCGCCAGCAGCAGGTGAGGCAGGCTGCTGCGCCGCCACGCCCAGCGCCAGCCAATCGCCGCTGGAGCCGCCAGCGCCGCGTAGCCGATGACATAGTGCAGCGGGTGCGGCGAGGGCAGCCGGTTCTGCGCCGACCAGGTGCTCAGCACGTCGCTGCTCAGGAAGGCCGCCGCGCTGACGACCAGCAGCGGCAGCGTGACCAGCGCCGCGACCGCCGCCGGCCAGAACAGCGCCCACGGGAAGCGCCGCGTCCGCCCCCAGGCGACCAATCCCCACGCGCCGAGCACGGCGTAGATCACCGCCAGGAAGAATGGCACGCACAGCCCCATCACCGTCCAGCACAGCCCGGCCCCCAGCGCCCAGCGAAGCCCAGTAGTACCCCCCATCCCCCAACCTCTTCCCCCACGCAAGCGGGGGGAAGAGGAGTGTTCCTGGAGGCTTTCTCCCTTCCCCCCTTGTGGGGGAAGGGCCGGGGATGGGGGGGCGCTCGCCCGCAGGAGCAGCAGCAATCCGCCCAGCAGCGCCGCCCGCGCCAGGGCCAGGTGCGGCAGCCCGAACAGAATCAGGAAACTGTACCCTTCCGGCACGTAGAAATCCACCGGCAGCGAGCCGAGCCAGCCGCCGCGCCCGGCCAGCGCCAGCAGCCAGCCCAGCCCACCGCCCAGCGCGATCAGCACCAGGGCCAGCAGCCGCGTGGCCGGGCCGCGCAGAAAGGCGGCGATGAAGCGGTACGTGATCAGGATCAGGGCGAAGCCACAGGTGATCCGCGCCGCGTGGAAGGCGACGATCAGCGCGGCGGGCAGGTTCGCGCTGGCCGGGCTGACGAACAAGGCGGCCAGCTTGCCTAGCAGGAGGTAGGGCAGGAACAAGGGCGCGCCGTCGTGCGGCTCGTGGGTGTAGCGCAGGGTGAACAGCCAGTCGCCGCGCGCGCCGAGGCGCATCTTGGCCAGGTAGCTGTAGCCGTCGTCCGCCCCGAAGACGAATCCGCCGAACGTCCAGCCGCCGCCCGCGGCCAGCGCCCCGGCGACGTAGGGGATCGTCGTGACCAGCATCACGG
>CAYNHD010000118.1:0-10224 GCA_964396775.1 uncultured Thermoflexus sp.
GGGCAAACCAGCCCCAGCCGCCGTCGGGATTCTGCTCGCGGGCCAGGCGGGTCAACGCCTCGTCCAGCACGGCGCGCAGGTTCGCTTCCAGGGCCGGGTCGTCCAGGCCGAGGTCTTTTAGCGCGCGGTAGGTCATCACGTTGGGCAGGAAGCGGCTGATCGTCTGCTCGATGCACTGGTGGGGGAAGTTCTTCAGATAGTCCAGTGCATCTACGGTCGTCACCGCCAGCGACGGGTCGAGGTGAAGAGTCAGCTCGCCCTGGTCGGTGTCCAGGCTGGGCGGCAGGCTGATCGCCTCGGTGCGCGCGCCCTCCTCGCGCAGCGTCCCGCCCGTGCCCACTGTGTCCGGCGCGGTGTAGCGGTAGACGGGGATGGTGCCGTCCGGCCCGGTGGCCAGCATGGGCTTGGCCGCATCCTGGCCGCGCTCGCCGATGGCGATGAAGGTGAGGTCCACGTATGGCACATCCTCGACCGTCACCCACCATTCGACGCGCGCCCGCGCCCCGACCTCGATGCTGATCGTTTGCGTCGCGTCGCTCTCGAAGCTCACGCCGTCTGCTTGCAGCGTCGCCTGCACGGTCTGGGCGATGTTGGTGTTGTTGTTGATCACTGCCGCCAGCGCCACGCGGTCGCCGACGACGAAGAAGCGCGGCGTCACCGGGCGCACCAGCAGCGGCAGCGTGCTCATCACCTCGGAGGTCGCTTCGCCCACGCGCGTGTCAACGGTCAGGCCGCGCGCGTCCACGCGCCAGGTGGTCAGGTTGTCGGGCAGGGTGACGGTCAGGCTCGCCCGGCCCGTCGCGTCCGTGACGACGCGCGGCGCCCACAGCGGCGTCTGTTGGAAGTCCTGGCGGACGGTCACGGGTTCCGGCGCAGCGCCCGCGGCCTCTGCGGCCCCGAACGCCAGACCGTCGGCCATCTCTGCCGTGGCGGTGGGCATAGCTGCCATCGGGGCCATGACCGCCTCGCGCTTGGCCTGGTCTTCCATCATCTCGTCGGTCAGTACGTCGAGCAGGGCGCGCAGCGCGACTTCTGTATACACATAATCGCTCTGGTAGCCGTAGAACTGCTCTTCCAGCGTGGGGCTGTTGGGCGGCATCAGCGAGAGGATGGCCAGGTCGGTGACGGTCACGCCCACCTCGGCGCTCACCGGCTCGCCGCGCGCATCCACTGCTTTGATGTCCAGCGTCACGGTGTCGCCCGGCTGCGCTCGCGTTGCCGACGGCGTGATGGTGACCTCCAGGCGGCGGCTGACCGGCTCGACGCTGAGGGCGATGCTGCCCGTGCGGTAGGACGGGTTGGGCGTCTCGGCGTCGGTGCCCTTCATCAGCGCCACCGAGATGTGGATCGTCGGCAGATGATCCTCGGTGATCGGCAGGGTGTAGACGAAGGTAGACCCCTCGATCTTCACCACTTCATACGCCTGGATGCCCGCTCGCTCGACGGCGATCAGGGCGTAGGACGTGCCGGTGAACGGCGTCGGGATCAGGATTTCGGCGGTGTCGCCGGGCTGGTAGCTTTCCTTGTCAGCGATCAGGTCAATGGTGTTGCTGGGGCGGCCCCACCACACGGGCCGGGTGCCCGTCACCCAGACCTGCAACGTGGCGCTGTTGAGCCGCTCGTAATCGTCGCGGGCCAGCGCCTGCACGCGGTAGATGCCGGCCCCCGGCGGCGTGAACGTGTAGCGCGCCGTGCCGTCATCCGCTGCGGTCACCTGCCCGCTCTCGACCTCGATCTCCTGGCGCTGCCAGGTGTACTGCCCGAACTGGCCCTCGACCGGCACGCGCTCCCAGCGAATCTCCACCACCTTCACGTCCATCTTTTGGCCGGGGATGGGCTGGCTCTCTGGCGTGACGGCGATCAGGTCTATGTCTAGCGGACGGCCCTCGCGCCCGAAGTAGCGGTCAGTGCGCAGGCCGACGTAGACATCGGCGGGATGGGCCAGCACGGACGCCCGCCCGCTGATCACCTGGCCGCTCTCGTCGCGCACCTGGCCCTCGATGCTGATCGTCATCGGGCGGCGCGAGGGCGCGCGCGTGTCCGGCAGGGAGACGATCATCTGGCCGTTGGCGTCGGTCGTCGCTGTGCCGCCCCCCAGGTTCACCCAGTCGAAATAGTCCTGCGTGTCATCGCTGAACGAGTAGCGGCCCGGCCCGCTGTAGTTGAACCAGGCCGTCTGGCCGACCGCGTTCCAGGACATGGGCGCGCCGCTCACCGCGCCGCCGAAGTAGTACGACGCGCTGATAGCTGCCTTGAGCGGATCGCCCTGGGCGATCTGGTCGTAGTCCGGCGTCACCGCCACCTTGTACTCCGGCACGCGGAACTCGGCGATGGTGAACGATACCTGGGCGGCGTAGCGCCCGTTCATCTGGACGTTGATGTTCGCCTGACCAAGCTGCACGTCATTGGGCAGGGCGATCTCGCCGTTGAAGGTGCCGAACTCCGTCAGCGGCAGGTCGCCCTCAAAGAGCATCTGCCCGCCCCAGTTCACGTCAATGGAGACGTGCACGCTCCTGGCGGACGGCACGCTGTAGGTCATGTCCTGGCGGTCGCGCACCGCGCCCCGGAAGTACACCGTCTCGCCAGGGCGATAGATCGGGCGGTCAGTGTAGAGGTGCCCGGCGGTTTCGGGCAATTCGCTCTCGTTCCACGACATCCACACGCCATAAGTATCCACGCCCTCGGCGACGGCGTAGACGAACGTATCGCGGCTGGGGTAGAGGTCTACGGGCAGGCGCACGACGCCATCAGCGCCGGTTTCGCCGCCAACGATCTGCCTGCCGTCTCCGTCGTACAGGCGCACGGCGATGCCAGCGACCGGCTCGGCGCTCTGGATGTCGGTCACCCAGATCAACATCTCGTCCGGGCTGCGCTTGACGGTCAGGCTGGCCGTGACCACGCCCAGCGCCATCGTCTCTGGCTCACGGATGCGCGGGCCTTGCGCGCGCAGCAGGTAGACGCCGGGGGGCAGCTTGCCGCCTTGCTCGGAGGCCAGCAGCACCTCGTCCACGCCGTAGAGCGTCGGCCCGGCGTCGAGCGTCTGCGTCCACTCGCGCAGCAGCGGGCTGCGGCGGGCCAGGCGATCCATGTCCTCGTAGTAGGCGCGCATGGCCGTGCCGATCTGCGCCGTGTCAATGGCGTGCAGCCAGAAGCGCACAGTCGGCCTGGCAGCGACGCGCATGGCGATGCGCGTATCGTCGCGGTAGGCGCTGGTGAGCATGAAACGCTCGTAGGTGGGCAGCGACGCCCAGGGGTCAATGACGCCGGTGACGAAGCTGAACGTGTAGTCCGTCTCGATGGCGTTGCCGTAGACATCCTGCGCGCCGCGCTTGAAGCGGATGGTGTAGGTCGTCTCTTGCTGCGTGGCGAAGTCCAGATAGAGCGACTGGTCGCCGCTGACCACTGGCTTCCAGGCCACGCCCTCCGGGCTGACGATCTCCACCTTGTCGGCGAAAGTTTCGGTGTTCATCGGCGACTTGAAGACGATGCTCACCCCGCCGCCGGGGTAGACATCGCGCGCGCCGTTGGTCGGGTCGGTGTAGGCGATACCGGGCGCGGGCACGGTGCTGAAGGCGTAGGACAGTCCTTCCTTGAGCGTGGCCTCACCGGTGATGCCCCGCGCGGTCGGCGCGAGTGTGATCAGGTAATTGGCTTCCAGGCGCAGCATCGCGTCGGGCTGGAAGGTCAGGGTGCGGCTGTCGTCCGACCAGGTGAACTTGCCCGCCACGCGCTCGCCGCTGAAGAGCAGGGCGAACGCCACCTCCGTGCTGGCGCGGTCCATCGGCTGGCTGAACTCGATGACGACCGGCGCTTCCAGTCGGACTTCGCTCTGGTTGTAGTAGGGCGAGACGTTGAGGACTTCTGGGGCCAGCGTCCTGAACTGCCAGGTGAAGGTCTCGTCCAGCGTCGCGCCGAGCATGTCAGACAGGCCCGCCGCAATGCTGACGGTATAGGTGGTGCCGCCAGCCAGCGGCTTGGCCGGGGTGAACTGGTAGATGGAGGTGTTGATCCATTCACCCTGTCCTTCAACCGCTGGCTCGAAGTGCAGCGGATCGGGCAAGCCTTCCAGCTCGCCGGTCGAGACCAGCGGCACGACCGGGCGGTTGAAGGAGACGGTAATCGTTGCGTCGGCGGCCACGCCTTCCGCGCCTTCCGCCGGGATCACTGTGGCGACTTCCAGCCGCCCGATGGTCTGCACGAAGAACTTATGCGGCTCGGCGAGCGCCACCCCGTCCGCCGACTGCGCGCCCGTGCCCAGGGTGACGGCGTAGCGCGTCGCACGCTCCCACCCGCCGGCGGGGATGGTGCGCAGGGTGCGCGCGTCCGCCCACGTGAACTGCAACGGTGCGGCGGGTTCCATCTGCCATGCCGCCTCGACGCTGGCCGCGTCCATCGTCTGGTCAAAGACCAGCGTCACCGGCTGGTCGGCCAGCACTTCTTCGCCCGGATAGGGCTGCACGGCGATCACCTGCGGCGGCAGCAGTTCCGCGCCCTCCTGGGCCAGCGATTGAGTCGTCGCCGCGAGCAGCGTCGCGGCCAGGGCCACGACGGTGACTCGCGTTCCCCACGCAAGTATCTCGTTCACGGTCAGCACTCCTTCGCTCAAGTCCATACACTTGTAGGACGCGCAATGGCCACGCAGAGTTCCAGCGGGCCAAGATTGCCGCAACGCTCAGTGGTCATCAGCGAGTGCGTGCACAATCTGTCAGGCGGAGGGACGTTGCTCTGCTGTGCCCGTCCCGCAATAGACTTCCGAAGTTTTCGGAAACTTCGGAAGTCTGGCGTAGGGGCGTATTGCGATACGCCCTATCACCGCACGCTATCCAGCGTCAGGCGAGTCACTGGCCCCCTTTGCACACACCTGCCATTATAGGGTGATTTGCCAAAGAGGATAGGAGACTGGTATCGTAGAGACACCGTTTCAGCGTGTCCAGGGGCGGGAAAGCGCGTTGCTGAAGTGGTGCCTATCGTCACTCGCAGGCTCTTGTATTTGACACTGCTGAGCGCCCTGCGATCCGGGTATAGTTACAGCATAAGCGGTACGGAGAATGCCTAAGGAGCAAAGATGGCCGACCTAGCGACTACTTACATGGGCGTGGCTCTGAGGAATCCCCTGATTGTGGCTGCCAGCTCGATCTCGAATTATGTGGACAAGGTGAAGAAAGCGGAAGAGGTCGGCGCCGGTGCCCTGGTCATTCGCTCGCTGTTTGAAGAGCAAATCCACTACGACGAGATGACCATGGCCGACTTCATGGAGCGCGCCGCCTACATCTCGCCGGAGATTCAGTCGGCGTTCTACCCGCCCATCGAGTCGGGCGGGCCGCGCGAGCACCTGATGTGGGTCGAAAAGACGCGCCGCGCCGTCAAGATGCCGGTCTTCGCCAGCCTGAACGCCGTGTCGCCCGGCTCGTGGACCAGCTATGCCAGGCAGCTTGAGGAGACCGGCGTGGCTGGCCTGGAGATCAACTACTACGTCGTGGCGACCGATCCCGACGTGCCCGGCAGCGAGCTTGAGCAGAGGCTGTTCGACATCGTGGAGAGCGTCACCCAGACCGTCTCGATCCCGGTCGCTGTCAAGCTCAGCCCCTACTACACCTCGACGCCCAACGTCGTGTGCGAGCTAGAGAAACGCGGCGTGAAGGCGGTCGTGCTGTTCAACCGTTTCCTCCAGCCGGACATTGACGTGGACAGCGAGTCGCTGGTCAACGACATGGTGCTCAGCACGCCGCGCGAGATGAAGGTACCCCTGCGCTGGGTAGCCCTGCTCTACGGGCGCACGGGGCTGGACCTGGCCCTGAACACCGGCGTGCACAGCGGGCGCGATGTCGTCAAGGCGATCCTGGCCGGCGCGGTGGCGGTGCAGGTGGCTTCCTGCCTGCTGGAAAACGGCCTGCCCTACCTCTCGACCATGCTGCTGGAACTGCAAAGCTGGATGGAGTTGAAAGACTACCGCTCGCTGGACGAGTTCCGGGGCAAGGTCAGCCAGCAGAACGTGCCCGACCCGTTCGGCTTCGAGCGCGCGCAGTACATGAAGCTGCTGATGGCCCAGCAGTAACCTTTCTCGACATTCTGACAGCACACGGGGCCTCGCGGGGCCTCGTGTTTTTTTTGGGGGGGGGCGCATTGTGAGCGTCGCTGGTCGTCAGTGAACAGTCGTCAGTATTCAGTGATCGGTTGTCAGTGATCAGACTTCAGTGGGTGGTTGTCAGTGTGGGGTAGGGTAGCCAGCCCGCGCAACGATCACCCCACCGAAGGCTGAACGCTGAGAGACCGTTTGAAAAAGCCTGCAACCCCACCCTAAATCCCTCCCTGCAGGCGGGGAGGGACTTCAAGAGCGGTCCTTTCCCCCTTCCCTCGCTTGCGGGAGAAGGGCCGGGGATGGGGGTAAAGATACCTCTCAAACGGCCTCTGATCGCTGACGGCTGACTGCTGGCAACTGCCTCCCTCACCCCTCCGGGAACAGGCCGCGAATCACGTCGGGATCGGTCGGCGGGTGCGCGGCCAGCGCCAGGTTCTCCTCGACGTGCGCGGGGCTGGACATGCCCACCAGTGCCGTCGTGATGCCGGGCGTCGAACGGGCGAATTGCAGGGCGCGCTGGGCGTCGCTGGTCAGACCGGGGAAGTAGGGCGACAGGTCAGCCATGAACGGGCTGGCCAGCAACCCCTGCTTGAGCGCGGCACTGGTTACGACCATCAGGCCCAGTTCCAGCGCCGCGTCAATCGCGCTGAAGAAGCCGTCGCTCACCTGCTGGTTGACCAGCGCGAACGCCTCGGTCATGACCAGGTTGTAAGGCATCTGCACGGTGGTGAAATGGTGCGCTTCGCCTGCAACCTTGAAGGCCAGCCCGTACAGCTCGGTGAGCGAGAGGTAGTCGGGCGTGTCGGGCGGGCTACGCAGCGCCGTCCACGTAGCGACGCCGTAGGAGGCGATTGCCCCCCGGCTTACGGCATCTTCCAGCGTCTCGAAAGCGTCCAACATGCGCCGCCGGAACGTCTCGCGCGTGTTGCTGATGCGCTGGGTTTCCGGGTTGTGCAGGTAGTAGAGGTCTATCGTCTCGACGCCCAGGTTGCGCCGGCTGGTCTCGATCATGGCGTCGAGGAAGTTGGGCGCGAGGCAGTGCTGGTAGTTGGCGGCGAACTCGTTGGGATGAGCCAGGCCGGACTCGATATACCGCTCGTACACCCAGCGGCGCGGGTCGGCGGGCAGGGCCGCGTCGAAGGGGACGAAGCCGCCCTTCGTGGCGATGACGACCTCTTCTCGGCGCACTTCGCCGCGCCGCACGGCAGCAGCCAGCGCCCGCCCGACGGCGCGCTCGCTGCGCTGGAAGCGGTAGTTCACCGCCGTGTCCATCAGGTTGCAGCCGAGCGCCAGTGCTCGCTCCACTGCCGCCTGGTACGCCGCGTCCGTCGCGTCATCGGGCGTGCCCAGGTACGTCCCCAGGCCCAGCGAGGGCAGGATCAGCCCTGTGCTCGCCTGCCGGAAGTGCCCGGCGACGGCGGGCGGCTGGTGCCGCGCCGCATACGCCGCCGTACCTTCGCTGGTTGCGCGCCCTTTGAGCATATGTGCGCCTTCCACTCGCCTGTCGGCTACGGATAGACGAAGCTGGCTGCCTCTGGCCGGGCCAGCCACTCGGCCAGAAGCTGCGCGTGGGCGTCTTTCTCCGACAGGATGGGGTCAGTCACCGGCCAGGCAATGCCGATGGCCGGGTCGTTCCAGCGAATGCCGCCCTCTGCCGCCGGGTTGTAGAGCGCGGTGCATTTGTAGTGAACAACGGCTACGTCAGACAGGGCGCAGAACCCGCGCGCGAAGCCCGCCGGTGCCCACACCTGGCGCTGATCCTCCGCCGACGCCTCGATCCCAAACCACTGGCCGAGCGTCGGCGATCCCTGGCGGATGTCCACCGCCACCAGGAAGGCGCGGCCCATCGTCACGCGCATCAGCTTGGCCATCGGCACATCCCACTGGAAGTGCAGGCCGCGTATCACCCCCCGCACGGAATATGACTGGTTGTCCTGCACGAATTCGTCGGGGATGCCCAGCGCGGCGAATGCGTCCCGACGATAGGCTTCCATGAAATAGCCCCGGTGGTCTCTGAACACGCCGGGG
Source organism: uncultured Thermoflexus sp. (assembly GCA_964396775.1). Classification (GTDB taxonomy): domain Bacteria; phylum Chloroflexota; class Anaerolineae; order Aggregatilineales; family Aggregatilineaceae; genus UBA2029. The sequence continues at coordinate 8,108 of CAYNHD010000118.1, forward strand.
ACAATAACCTTGACAGCACCAAAGTGCTCGCTCTCGATCTCAAACGGCACGTGCGACTCCCTCTGGACGTAGGGCCGGGGTCAGCGGCGGAAGAAGTTGCTGGCGATAAACCACACGTTGGCCGGGCGCTCGGCCAGGCGACGCATGTAGTAAGGATACCACTCCGTGCCATACCCCGCATAGATGCGCACGGTGAAACCGTCGTCGCGTAGCTGGGCCTGCAGCTTGGGCCGGATGCCGTAGAGCATCTGGAACTCGAAGCGGTCATAAGGTATGTTGTGGGCGCGAATGTATGCCTTGGCGGCGGCGATCATCTTTTCGTCGTGGGTGCCAATCGCCAGGAAAGCGCCGGCAGCGCGCGCCTCCTCGCTCAAGAATAGCTCGGTCAGGCGCACAAAATTCGCGTCTACAGCGGCTTTCTTGGGGAAGGCGCGGTCGGGTGGCTCTTTATAAGCGCCTTTGCACAGCCGGACAAACGCCCCTTCCGCCGCCAGCGCGCGCATGTCCTCCTCGCTGCGGTACAGGTACGCCTGGATGACCGTGCCCACATTGTCGAAGTCCTGGCGCAGCGTGCGGAAGATGCGCAGCGTGCTGTCCGTGTAGTCGGAGCTTTCCATGTCAATGGTGATGTGGTTGTTGGTCGCTTTGGCGCGCTCCAGGATGCGGCGCATATTGTCCAGGCACAACGGCTCGCTGATGTCGAGGCCAAGCTGCGTCAGCTTGAGCGAAGCAGTCGCGCGCACGCCGTTGTTGGCAACGGCGTCCAGTAGGTCGAGATAGGCTTCTGCTGCCTGGATAGCGCCCCGTTCGTCGGTCACGCTCTCGCCGAGATGATCGAGCGCGACCTCCAGCCCGTCGTCGTTCAGGCGGCGGGCGGCTTCGATGGCTTCGGATAGTGTTTCCCCGGCGACGAAACGCTCGGCGCTGCGGCGCGCCGGGCCGATGTTGGTGATGAGGGATTTGGCCCAGTTAGCCCGAGAGAGATAGAGAAGACCGGAGCGAAGCATTGTCAAAGTCCTTTGCTCAAGTATCTACCCGTTAACTGCCATTATTGTACGCCAACGCCGCGAACGCTCACAAATGGCAGCTGGCAGCCGTTTCCCTGCCAGAAAGCAGCAGAGCGCCGCCATGGCGCTCTGGCACCGCACGCGCACGACCCTACTACGCGAAGTTACGGGCTGGAACTGGCTGTTTCGACGGGGGCGGCAGCCGCGTCACGCGAATAGCCGGGGACGACAATCGCCACCTGGTACGCTTCTCCAGTGCGCTCGATGACCTGGGTATCGCTCTGGCGCTCGCGCGCGCTCAGCCAGATGTCGCCGGCCAACGGGTGCTCCAGCCAGCGTTCTTCCTGGCTCGCTGCCAGCTCGCGCAGTGTGAAAGGAGCGTCAGGCGGCCACAGCCAGGCCGGGGCGGAGGGGTCGCGCGGGACTGTGTAGGCGCTCACCCAGCCTGCCGCTGGCAGCACGCGCACCGGCGTGCTGCTCAACTGCCCGCAACGTTCCAGAACCTGGTTGTAGCTGTTCTGCGGCCAGGAGCTATAGCGGCGCACAGTGCGCGTCTCATCGTAGAGCGACACGGTGATGCTCTCGATCACCGGGTTGTCTTCGCCGGGCGGGATCAGTTCGTCCTCCCACTCGTAGAAGCCGCGCCCGATGATGTCCTCCAAAAAGGCGCGGATGACTGCATCATCAGTCACGCGCGCTTCCAGGATGTCCTCTGCGCCATACTCGGTCAGCGTGCTCCACACAACGCGGCCATCACCCCACAGCGTGCACGGGGGAATGCTGTTGAGCAGAAAGGCCGGGCTTTCTTCAGTGGGGCGGCTGTCCAGGCGGACAACGATGGACTCTGGGGCGCGGTTCCAATCGAACAGGCCAAGCTGGGAGCCGTCACCGTCCCTGTCATTGTCGCCGCACGCCGTCAATAGCAGCACCGCCAGCGCCAGCAGCAGCCATCCTCGTCGCATCGCCCGCTCCTCGCAGCCCCAAAATACATCTTCGCGCATTGTAGTCCCGCTTCCTTCACACCACAAGCGCGGCAGCATGGATGGATCCACGAACAAGTTGTCAGCGGATCATCTGCCGCCGCCGGAGAGCCTCACCCCCGCTCGGCCC
>CAYNHD010000119.1:0-5385 GCA_964396775.1 uncultured Thermoflexus sp.
AGCCAAGTCCCCCTCTCGAGCTCGGCTGGAGAGGGGGATTGAGGGGGTGAGGCGTCGTGAGCCGCTACCTAGCCAGCCAGGTATTCCTGCTCGACCTTATCCAGGAACTCCTGCGGTGTGATGCGCTCGGCCATCAACTCCTGGATGTAACCGGCGATGTTGGGCACCGTCCAGTCCAGGTAGTGCCCGACGGCGTTGGCCTCGCTGATCGTCATCCAGCCGAGCACCACGTCGGTGTTGAGCGTGCCCTCCGGCAGCGCCTCGACATCAACAGCACTGGCCGGCAGGAAGCCGTTCTCCAGCAGCACCTCGGCGGCGCGCGGCCCGGTGATCCAGTCCACGTACTCGGCGGCCAGGTCCGGGTGCCCGGTCGTGGCGCGGACGCCGTAAGCCAGGTTCACGCCGCCGATGGACAGGGGCGGCGCGCCTTCTTCGGCGGGCGGGAAGACAAAGAATCCAACAGCATCCTCGCCCAGTTGCTCAATAATGCTGCCCGCCATCCAGCTTCCGGTGATCCACATCGCGCCCTCTTTGTTGAGGAAGGCCGCGAACGTGGCGTTGTCGTAGTCCATACCCTCAAACCCAGGCGAGAAGTAGCCAGCTTTGACCCACTCGACCAGCTTCTCTGCTGCCTTCAGGTTCGCGTCGTTGATGAACGTGCCGCCTTCCAGCCGGTACATGAAGGCGTCGAGCGTGTCAATGTCAGTGTAGGCGTGCTGAATAGCGCCATATTCGTGGATGGCCGGCCACCCGTCCAGGCTGCCAAAGACAATTGGCGTCACGCCCGCCGCCTTCAGCGTCGCCAGAATCTCCTCGAACTCGGCGAACGTCTGCGGGATGGACAGACCGTGCTCCTCAAAGATGTCGCGGTGATAGTAGACGCCAACGATCTCCGCCGCGTTGGACACGCCGTAGAGGTTGCCGACGGCGATCTGCGAGCCGTCCTCGGCGAAGCTGTTGCGTTTGTGCAGGCTCATCGCGTAGCGATCCCACCAGCCGTACTGGTCGGCGTACTCATCAAGCGGCAGCAGCAACCCGGCCCCGACCATCGGCCCCATGGCCGTGTAGCCCTGGTTGACCTGGGCCACGTCCGGGCCGCTGGCCTCCGAGAGGGCCAGGGGCAGCAGCGCGTTGAGATCGTCCACCACGTAGGCTTCCTTGACGATGGTCACGCCCGGATGCGCCGCTTCGAATTCAGCGTTGAGTTGCTCGATCATCGCCACCTCAACGTCGCGGGTCCAGTTGTCCCACACGACCAGGGTGACAGCTTCCTGCGCTGTCGTCAGCGCCGGCACCGCCCCAATGATGGCAGCGACCAGGGCCAGCAGAACCGCAAGTGTAAGGCTACGTTTCTTCATGACACAACCTCCTCCTATTTTGGTTTATTCGACCCGAAAACCAACCTGTCTGAGCGCGCCCGGTTCGCCATCGTTGCCCAATCCAGGGGCGCTGCGCGGGGCCATTGCCGCGTGATGATAGCGCGCGCCATCTCCCGTGACAAATGAAGCGCGCGACAACACCGGTCATTGCCGCTCACAGGGGCGCTGCTCTGCTGCGCCCCGCTTTACCTCACCCCCGCTCGACGCTAACGCGCCTCACTTCCCCCTCTCCGTCTACGGAGAGGGGGAAAGACCAGGCGCAGCGAGGTCAGGGGGTGAGGTAGAGCCTCACGACCCCGGCAGATAAGGGGCCATTGCCGGGCAGGTCGCCTGCACCGCCTGCTGGAGCGTCCGGTTATCCCACATGCCAGAGGCCAGCGCCAGGTTGCCCTGTGCGTTGCGGCAGGTACCCGTGCCGACCGCCGACGCATAAAGCGCCAGGGCCACGCTCAGGCGCGGCGCGGCGAACGAGGTGCCGCTCACCAGGCCGTACTCGCTCATGTATTCGCCGGGCATCATCACCTCACCGTAGTTCGAGATGCGCGCCTGTTTGCCCGGCTTGTCCGGGTCGGCGGTGAGCAGCGGTGTGTCGTTCTTCTTGTCCCAGGCGCTGGGAGCGTGATAGCCCTGTCCCACGCTGGCGCTCACGCTGACGGCCTGCCCCCAGGCGGCGGGCCAGAAGGGGAAGTCCAGCCCGAAGTTGCCCGCCGAGGCGACGGGAATCAGCGCCGCGCCGCGCGCGACCAGGAGAGTCTGGATCGGGTCGAGGTCGGTGGCCTGCTGCGCCCGCTGCGACATGGCCGGGAACACCGTCCCGTTGTAGAAGACGACCGCACGCTGGAACAGGCTGCGGTGACGGTTCAGGTCTCTGGCGGTGCGCGCGTCCATCATTTGCCCGCCGAAGTCGGCGAACGCCTGGACGTATTCGCAGGGGACGATGGCGAAGCTCATGTTGGCCACGTAGACATCGGCGGGGTTCTCGTCCAACGCCTCAGCCAGCCGGTCGGCGGCCTCAACCGTCGTGATGCCCTGAATGTCCACCGGCACCAGCGAGATGAAGTCCTCCGCCCTGGCCTCGCTGATCAGTTCCTCAAGCTGCGCGTAGACCAGTTCGCCGTGCGGCACGGGGATCGGGTCGGCAGAGACGCCGCGCACGGCGAACGCCTGCCCTTCCAGGCTGACCGCGCACGCCTCGTCGGCGGCGTAGGAGTCGGGGGCCAGGATCGTGCCGCTGAAGTCATCCACCACCAGGATGACAACCTGGTAGGTGCCCTGGGCGCGGGCGGGAGCCGCCCCGCCCCACAGCGCCAGCGCGCCAAGCAGGGCGGCCAGCAATAGCCTGATCGCAACAACAGAAGTGTTCCTGAAGCTGTCCATCACGTGCCATCCCTTCTCTCACTCCCCCAGCGACGATCTATGCCAGCGGATAGCCGGCAGTCTGCATGTACGCTTCGACCTCGTGTAACTTGGCATTCATCCCGCCCTCGCGGAAAAGGGCCAGGGCCTCGGCGAAACAGCGTTCCGCCTGGGAGCGGTCGCCGAGGCGGTGATAATCCTCGCCCATAGACTGCCGGGCGTGCGCCTGCCAGATGCGATTGTCCTGCCCCTGAGCGATCTCCAATGCCCGCTGGTGGTGGGCGAGCGCGGCGGCGAACTCGCCAAGCTCGTGCTCCGCCGAGCCGAGGTTGAGCAGCGCGAAGAAGTGCGCCTCATCGTCGCCCATTTGCTCGGCCAGCGCCGCCTCTTCGGCGAAGCAGCGGCGGGCGGTGGCATAATCGCGCCCCGCCTGGGCGTGATAGCCCTGGTGCTCCAGCACGAAGGCGCGCAGGTAGCCGTCGTCTAGCTCGCGGGCGATCTGCTCGGCCTGGTCGAAGGCGCTGGCCGCGTCGTCCGCACCCTGATCGGCCCGCACCTTGCCCAGCGCGCACAGCAGCAACGCCTGGCGGTCGCGCAGGCCGAGCGCGCGGGCCAGGTCGAGCGCCCCCTGGTAGCAACGCAGCGCGTCGGGCAGGTCGCCCCGGTCGTAAAACGTATTGCCGCGCTTGCCCAGCAGGTAGTGCCGCGTCTGGTCGTGCTCAGCGCCCAGCGCCTCCGCCGCAGCAATGGCTGCGTCGAGCAGGCGCAGGAACGCCGGCGTATGGCCACGCGCCGAGAGGTACGGCCCGGCCAGCGCGCGCACGATCTCGATCAGGGCCGCCCGGTCGCCGTGTTCGCGCGCGTAGTCCGCCGCGCCCAGCAGGTTGCCAAGCTCTGCCTCCAGCGCCTCCGGATCGGCTTCGTGGGCCAGCGCATAGGCGCGGCAGGCGGCCACCGCCGGACTCCGGTCGCGGCCTCCCTGGGCGGCGATGGTCGCGGCGTAGCTGAAAGCCAGGTCGTGCACGCGGTAGACGCTCCGCTGACCCCGCTCGGCCAGGCCGCGCCGCTGCAGCGTAGTCAGCGCCTCGGCGACGGCGGCTTCGTCGCGCGTCATGCAGCAGGCCATCAGTTCGGGCGTTGCGCTCGGCGCGAACAGCACGCCGAAGGCGAGAAAGACGGCGCGCGCCTCCTCGTCCAGCGCGAACAGGCTCGCGTTGAGCAGTTCGGTGATGCTCGTCCGGCCTTCTTCGGCGAAAGCGCCGGGCATGGCCAGGGCGTGGGGCGCGGCGGCGATGCGCCGCAACAGATCGCGCGGGGAGATGTGATCCACCTTCAGCGTCTTGCCGGCCACTTCCAGGGCGAAGGCGTGGTAGCCAAGCTGCCGGGCCAGCTCAGCGGCTCCTTCGTCCTGGGCGCAGTCTTCGCCCGCGTAGTAACTGAGCAGAGCCAGCGCCTCTGCGGGCGGCAGCTTGCCGACTTCGATGATCTGGTCGAGCGCGTAGCGGTGCTGCGACGTGACCAGCACCGGCGTCCGGCGCGGCACCGCCTTGAGCACCTGGTGCAGGGCCGGGCCGTCCCACACATCATCGAGCACCACCAGCGACACGCCGGACTCGTCCAGCAGGTGGCGCATCGCCTTGAGCCTGTCCGCTTCGGCGGCGTTGGCGACGGCCTGGTAGCCATCGAGCGGGCGGGCCAATGCCTGCAACGTGGCCTCGGCCTTCTCGCCGCCGGTGTGCAGCCAGAGCACCGCGCCCTTGCCGTCGTCCACCCAGTCCGCAGCAAGGGTCGCCGCCAGCGCCGACTTGCCCATGCCGCTGAACCCCTGCAGCAGCACGCGCCCGCCATCGTCCAGGAGGGCGCGGGCACGGCGCAGCGTCTCCTGCCGCCCCACCAGACGCCCCGGCAGGTGGGGCACGTCGTCGCTGCTCTCCACCAGGATGGCGCTCGTCGCCCCAGGCCGCCGGGCCAGCCGGTCTTGCAGCCAGACGGCGACGGACTGCCGCACCTGCGCGCAGAGATCTGCGGCGCTGCGGAACCACTTGGGCGTGATGCCGGTGATCACGTCGCTCTGCGCCTCAAGAAACGCTTTCAGGCGCGGATCGCGCTGGTCGGCGCGCACGTCCTTGACGTAGATGTGGCGGTCAATGCCCCACTCGGTCGCGTGCTGGAACTCATCCACCGTCCATTCGCCGTACTCGTTCCAGAACAGGCCGATGTACAGCGCCGATGACTTGAGCGCGTCCAGATACACGTCGCGGATCGGCCTGTCGGCGGCGGGTGCGTCGTCCTCAAAGACCCATGCCCGCAGCGCCACCAGGTCGCCGCCCAGCGTGGGCAGCAGGGCGTGTAGGGCCTGGCGTTCGGGAGCCAGTTCCTGCATCCGCGAGCTAATGAACACGTGCAGTTCGGTCGTCATGGGCGCAAGCTGCTGCTTTCCGGCGGGAGATGACCCCCTGTAAGAACCTGGTGCTTATATCCATTATATCCAATCTGGGTCGCCCCGGCCTTGCGGACAGTTCCACGAACGACCTGCCACCAGGAGAAAGCCGAAAACGCTCGCTGAATGCCTCCCCCCTTGATCCCCCCCTCCAGCCGAGCTAGAGGGGGGGACTCCGGCGAGCCGCTCTCCCCTTCCCCTAGCTTGGCT
>CAYNHD010000119.1:5395-10208 GCA_964396775.1 uncultured Thermoflexus sp.
CCCCGCCTCGCTTGTGGGGGGCACCCGGGCGCGCCGCCCCCCCCGCCCCCTCGGTGGGGGGGGGTTGGGGGGGGGGGGTTGGGGCCCTTCCGACAACTGTCTTTCGACTTCCCGTCCCACCCTCGTCTGCGTTCGAATGCCCGACTTGCGGTACAATCAGGGCACGGCTCTTCATGGTACGGTGGGCAGCGAACGGGGAAGATGCGATGCCAGAGGACGTACAGGCACTGGTCGGGCATGTGCTGGTGGTGGGGGGGCGAGCGGTGCGCGTGCCGCCGCCCGGCGCGCTGGCCGAGCTTGCGCCGCGCCGCGCTTCCCGTGCGCGCGAAGGGCACGCCTTCGCCATTCTGGTCACGCCGCACGGCGACACGCGCGCGCCCGCGCCCTACTTCGAGACCCTGGCTCAGCTTGGCGCAGACACCTACTTCGGCAGCAGCGGCGGCATCACCGGCGGGCTGCGCGAGGCGCTGGCCGCCATCAACCGTCACATCCTCGACGACCCCGCCGGGGAGCCGGTCAATGCCCTGGCGCTGGCCCTGCACGGGACCGACCTGTATGTGGCGCGCGGCGGGCGCTCGTTCATGGTCTGGCGCGGGGCGGGCGGCCTGACATTCTTCCCGGAAGAGCGCCGCGATCCGCTGCTGATCAACCTGCCGCCGTTGGGCAGCGGCGATCCGCCGGATATCCAGCTTACGCGCCTGGCCGTTGCGCCCGGCGACATACTGCTGCTCTGCGACGAAAGCCTGCAGCACGCCCCCACCACCACCTTCGACATCGTGCTGCGCGAGGGCACGCTGGATGATGTCTTGGGGCGGCTCAAGACCCTCAGCAGTAAGCACCTGGCCGTCAGCGCCGTCGCTTTCGCCCCACCGGGCGCGCCGGACGCCGAGCGTTACGCGCTCCAGCACAGCCTGCGCGAGCCGCGCAAGCCCCAGCCGGCGATCAGCCCGGCCAGTGGCTCCGAGCTAGACTGGGGCCAGGATGCGCTATGCGAGTCACCGCCAACGTGGGAGGAGGCCACGCCGGACGAACCGGGCGCGGAGCCAGAACCCGCGCCATCCCCTACCGACTCGCCGCTGGTTGAGACGCTCCCCGCTGAGATGCTGGCCCTTGCCGACGAGGTGCCTGCGCCCGTCGAGGCCGCGCCGCTACTGCCGCCGCGCGACATCCCACCGATCCGGGAAGCAGAAGTCTTCACCGTCCCGCCGATCCCGGCCAGCGATACGCCGTCGCTCGCGCCTGTCCTCGCGGAGACTCCAGACGCTGCCACACGCCCGCCGGTCGCGGCACGGCTGCGCGCGACCCTGGGCAGCGTGGCGGGGCGCTTCACCGGCGAGCCGGATGCAGACGACGATGAGCCGACCGCCGCGCCCCCCGTGCCCGCCGGCCCGACCCCCCTCGACCGCGCGCGTGTCGCCGTTGCCCAGCGCGGGCGTCAGGGGTTGCGCGCGACCCTGGTCGCGGCGTTGGTCACCGTAGACTTTCTGGCGGGGGCGCTCAACCGGCTGGTGCCGGAACCGGAGGAGGGGCGTCGCTCGGCCATCCCAACCAACATCGCCATCGGGCTGGCGGTTATGATCCCGGTGGTGATCGTCGTGGCGGCGGTGGGCATGGCCCTGCTTGGCGCGGAAAAGAGCGAGTTCCAGAAGTACATGGAGCGCGCCCAGGCCGCCCACGCCGACGCACTGCGCCTGTCCGGGGGCAGCTGTGAGAACCCGGCGCTGCGCCCGCTGTGGGTGGAGGTGCTGCGCCTGTCTGAGCAGGCGGAGACATTGCGCCCCGACGACCCCAACGTGCTCACCATACGTGCCGACGCCGAGAATTACCTGGACTGCTTCGACGATGTGGTGCGCCGCGACCTGACGTTGCTGCGCACCTACCCGCGCGACGCGGAGATGGTCTCGCCGGTCGTGCACGGCGGTGTTGACCTCTACGCGCTGGATCGCAAGAGCGGTGTGGTTTACCACAACACACTCAACGAGCGCGGCGACGGGCTGACCGACAGCGGCGACAAGCGCGTGATCTGGGCGGGGCAGACGATCAGTGGGGCGACCGGCAACTTCACGGTGGGCCGCCTCATTGACATCGAGTGGCTGGCCGACGGCGGCACGCGGCCCAAGAACGTGCTCGTCGCGCTGGACGCCAACGGCCTGCTCATCGCCTATTCGCCGACCTACTTCACCAGCGCACAAATGCTGGTCACCGAGGGGCGCTGGCAGGAACCGGTCGCCCTGGCCGTGTATCGCAGCAACCTGTACGTGATGGACCCCGCCGCCAACCAGATTTGGCGCTACGTCCCGCCCGCCGGGGCCGAGAGCTATCCCAACGCGCCCGAAGAATACTTCAACGGCGACCAGCTTCCTGACCTGGCCGGCGCAGTAGACTTCGGGATCAGCGACGAGGGGGCGGTTTATATCCTCTTCGCGGACGGGACGGTGCGGCGCTACCGGCGCAATGTGCAGGGCATCGTCGAGGAGCAGCCGTTTGAGTTTCGCCAGGCCCCGCCGGGCGCGATCAGCAGCGGCGCGGCGCTGTTCGTGGACAACGACCCGGCCTCGCGCAATCTCTACATCGTGGACGGCGCGAACCAGACCGTCTACGAAACGTCGTGGGCCGGGACGTTCAACCAGGGCTACCGCCCGCGTGCCCCGCACGACGCTTTTCAGGATGCGCGCGGTTTCTACGCGGACTCTGTGGCGCGCAACAACATGTACCTGCTGGCTGGCAACCGGCTCTACCACTTCAAACGCTTCCCGTAGGCGAAGAGAGCCTGCGCCGAAAGAGACTTCCGGCGGCCTCGCTGATGGACGGTGTGAGGCGAATCAGCCCGGTATGACAGCGAGTCTCACGACACTTTTGCCTGATCGGGAGTGCAATCTCGGCGATTTGCCAGGTCAGGGCTACCGCCATCCGATCCTCAACACTCCATAGGGAGTCGCCCCCGTCGTCAGAAGGTGTATAATAAGGCATCATCTGCGCTTGACTCTTGGCCATCTGTTGCCCGCCGAGTTCGAGTAAGCCTTCCCCAACCGGCCCCAACATTACACCCTATCCCGCTAGGGTGAAAGGAGACGCCGAATGCGGAAAAATGTGGATTTTGCTGGTCGTCCTGTTGGTCTTGGCTGCGCACCTCAACCTGACTGCGCTCGTTCCTCTCCAGATTGGTGATGACCCGCCCCCCTGGTGGGTGGGCGGCCGGCTGCTCTGGCCGTTTGCTGAGGAGACGGACACGCCCCTGCTCTCAAGAGACGGACGCAACGCGCTCGCGCCCATCCTGGGGATCACGTCCGGCGTGTGCTTCCTTATGGCGGCGGCGGCTCTTCTGCGGTGGCGCGTGCCGCGCAAGTGGTTTGCGTGGCTCATCGTCGTTGGGGCAATCTTTTCGATCGTGTTACAGATTATCTGGTTCACCGGCTGGGCCATTCTCCCACTCCTCGTGGACGTCGTACTTCTGTGGGCGATCTTCGGCAGGCGCGTTAGTGTGGACAGCCTCCGGGGACCGGCAACCAGAGCCTGATGCGCAACCCAGGGGATTCTTCCTCTGACCTCTGGTGACGGCGAGGGCCGCACTAATGAGTGCCTGGCCTGTTATTTCGCTACGGCTTCTCCACATGTGTTCCCATTCTGCGGAGCACCCTGGATCTCCGGTGGTGTTGAGAAAGGAAAGGAAGATGCTCAGAGGATTGCTGAGATGGAGTGCCGTAGGATTGCTCGGAGCGGGAGGTCTGGGAGTGGCAGCGTACCTCCGCGACATGAATCGAGCTTATAGACGGGTTCGCGGGAAGGGCACGGTTATATCGTCACCGTATGGTGACATCGAGTACAGCGAAGGGGGAAGCGGAGCGCACGTGCTGGTGAGCCACGGCAGTGGAGGCGGCTACGATCAAGGAGAACTCATCGCCCAGTCGTTCCTCGATGACCGCTTCCGCTGGATTGCTCCTTCCCGCTTTGGCTACCTGCGCTCAACCGTCCCCGATGCTGCGACCTTCGACGACCAGGCGCATGCTTATGCTGCTTTGCTTGACCATCTTGGTGTCGAGAGAGCTGCGGTGATGGCTGTTTCTCACGGGGGGCCTTCAGCGCTGCTTTTTGCGGTCTTGTATCCTGAACGGGTATCGTCGTTGACCCTCATCTCAGCCGGAGTAGCGACGGCATCTTCGGAAGACCAGCGGCAGGCGGATCAGAAGGGCAACGCCCTTGTCACTGTTTACAAGTATGACTGGCTCTACTGGGGTCTGACTAAGCTATTCAAGAAACAGTTCATAAGTCTTATGGGAGCTCCTGAGGCCGTCCTTGCTGAGCTTGCGCCCGCGCAAAAGGAATTGGTCAACCGCATCATCGAGGAGATGAACCCGGTTTCGCTGCGGAGTGCTGGCACTTTGTTCGATAATCGCGCAACACTGCCGGGTAACAGAATTGCCGCAATCCGGGCACCGACACTGATATTCCATGCCACAGATGACACGCTGCAGCGTTTCCACAATGCCGAGTTCGCTGCGGCCACCATTCCCGGTGCACAGCTGGTGCGTTTCGAGAGAGGAGGCCACCTGCTCATGGCCGTCGAGCAGGCAACTATTCGCGTCGCCGTACAGAAACATACCCTGGATCACGACTCTCTGAACCACTAAACATGAGTCATCCCGAATTTTGAGGACGGCTCATGGCAAGGCAAAAGACCTCCGAGTAGACTGAAAGGTAGCACACCGTAACAGTCGAAACGGAGGTCTTTTCATGCGTAAGTCTGCCACGAAATCACACGAAGCTCAAGAAATAAGTGACCGACTCGAAAGGTTTGTACAGGACCTGCTGGTGG
>CAYNHD010000120.1:0-10179 GCA_964396775.1 uncultured Thermoflexus sp.
TCTTTCTCGCGCCCGCCTACACATTCCTGATGCGCAACCGCTGGGTGGACTACCAGTTCTGGCTGGACGTAGGCAGCAGCACCTGGTGGGAGCGCCTGGAACAGCCGCTCACCCATCCCTACGTGCTCGCCAGGGAGTACCCGCCGGGTCAGGTCTGGACCGATCAGATGGAGGTTGCCGCCCGCGACGACGCGCTGCGTCGGCTGCTACTGGGCCTGGTGCGGCGCTGCCGCCGGCATATCTACGCCGCCATCGCCGAGCTAGGCGAGCAGGGCCGCGAGCAGCGCGGCCCGTTGCTGCGCATCCTCCAGCAGCTTCGCCAGGCATCCCTTGAGGAGCGGCCATGACCCCCGACGGCCAGCCGACTTTTCGCCTGCGTCCCGAACAGCAGGCCATCGTGCACGGCTACAGCGGCGGCAAGCTGGGCATCGCAGCGGTGCCTGGCAGCGGCAAGTCCTTCACCCTGGCGCACCTGGCGGCGCGGCTCATCTCCAGGAGCCGCCTGGAGCCAGATCAAGAGGTGCTCGTCGTCACCTTCACCAACTCGGCAGTCAACAGCTTTCGCGCCCGCATCGCCCAGATTCTCACCCAGGACTACGGGCTGATCGGGCACATCGGCTACCGGGTGCGCACGCTGCACGGCCTCGCGCGCGACATCGTGCACGAGCGCCCAGCGCTCGTCGGGCTGGCCGACGACTTCATCATCCTCGACGAGAAAGAGGCGCAGGAGATTCAGCGCGATATCATGACACAGCGCCTGGCCGAGTGGCGCGACGCCCTGACGCAGTACCTCGACCCAGAGGTTGATTCCCGTTGGGCATGGCGCGGCTTTGAGGACATCCTGCCCCAACTGGCCGGCAACTTCATCAAGCAGGCCAAAGACCTGCGCCGGACGCCGGACGATCTGCTCGCGCTCTTGCCATCTGAAGGGGCCAGCCTCGACCTGGCCCGCTTCGCACTCAGCGTCTACGCCGACTACCAGCGCAGCCTGGCCTATCGCGGCGCAGTGGACTTCGATGATCTCGTTCGCCTGGCGCTGGACGCCCTGGAGCGCGAGCCGGAATACCTGGAACGGCTGCGCCATCGCTGGCCCTACATCCTGGAGGACGAGGCACAGGATAGCTCGCGCCTGCAAGAGGAAATGCTCCGTCTGCTGAGCGGGGAGCGCAACTGGGTGCGCGTGGGTGATCCCAACCAGGCCATCTTCACCACGTTCACCACGGCCAATCCGGGCTTCCTGCGCCGCTTCCTCGACCGCGACGACGTGGACGAGAAGCCGCTCTCTGTGTCGGGCCGTTCGGCGCAGCCCATCCTCGACCTGGCCAACGAGTTGGTGCGCTGGACGGCGGAGAGCCATCCCGTCCCGGCGCTGAAGACGACCTTCGAATACCAGCCGCACGCGGCGCGCGGCCCGGTGCGCGGCGTGATTCATCCCACTGATGGCGACGACCCCGACCCGAACCCGCCGGACGACGCCTGCCACATCGAGTTGCGCTACCGGCCCGACGAGAAGATCGCCCCGTTGGTCGAACTGGAGTATGTCATCTCAGGGGCCGAGCGGCCCTTGCTGGACTTCGGGCAGGACACGCCCCAGGCCCCGCAAGAAACCGTTGCCGTGCTCGTGCCGGACAACAATCGCGGCTTCGCCCTGGCCGAGAAGCTGCGCCGCGATCACAAGGACGTTCCTTTTGAGGAACTGCTGCGCAGCTCGACGCGCACGCGCCAGTCGGTGGCGCGGCTGCTGGCTGTGCTGGACTATCTCTGCGACCCCGGCAATCCTAAGAAGCTCAAGGGCGCTTTCTGGGCGCAGCTTTCCGACGAGCGGCGCGAACTTGTCACCGCCGACACCGCCACAACTGCCACGCTGACCCGCTATTTCGCCGCCGCCGCGACCGTCGAAGAATTTCTGTGGCCACGCGACCCTGGCGCGGCACTGGCGCTGCCGGAATTCGCGCCGGATTACGTCTGGGTTGGCGAGGAGCTTGCTCGCTTCCAGACAGGCGTCAGGCGCTGGCTGCAGGGCACGGACCTCCCGATCGATCAGGTGATCCTGACTATTGCCCAGGATGTGTTCGATGCGCCAGCGGATCTCGCCCTGGGGCACAAGGTCGCCACGACGCTCCGCGCCCTGGCCGCCAGCCATCCCGACTGGCGGCTGGTTCAGTTCGCCGAGGAACTGCGCAGCATCAACAGGAACCAGCGGCGCTTTCTCGGCTTCGACGATGACGAGGTAGGTTACGCGCCCAAGCCGGGCGTTGTGACCATTGCCACCATGCACGCAGCTAAGGGGCTGGAATGGGACCGGGTCTACCTGCTGGCCGTCAGCAGCTATGACTTCCCGTCGGGAATGCCCTACGACCGGTACATTGCCGAACGGCAATTCACGCGCTTCTCCACCGACGGCGGCATGATCCGGCTGAACCTTGAAGCCGAGCTACTCGCCCAGTTGGACTATTTGGTTGGCGCGCTGCCCACCTACGAGGAGGGCTTGGCGACGTTGGAGGCGCGGCTGGAGCGTGCGCGCGAGCGGCTGCGTCTGCTTTACGTGGGCGTTACGCGGGCCAGGCGCGAGTTGATTGTCTCCTGGAATACGGGGCGCTACGCGCACAAGGGTGCGTCCTATGAGAATCCGCCCGCCCTGCCCCTGATCCACCTGGGCACCTACAACGAGTATGGGGACGGATGATTCCAGTATGCGAATCCGCTATGAATGAGACAGGGTGACAATCAGGATGGCGATGCTGCCCGACGGCTTCACGTTCAATCAGGCGAATCTGCAAGACTTCGTGGACTGTCCCCGGCGCTTTCAATTGCGTCACGTGCAGGGGCAGCAGTGGCCGGCGGTGATGGCTGAGCCGCTGTCTGAGCATGAGGCGTTCGTGCGCCGGGGCGCGCAGTTTCACCGCCTGGTCGAGCGCCACCAGCTTGGACTTCCCGCAGCCGAGATTGTGGCGGGGCTGGGCGATCCAGTGCTGCGCGCCTGGTGGGAAGCCTACCTGGGCTTTGAGATGCTGCATACCCTGCCCGGTGAGCGCTTCCCGGAACTGCGGCTGTCCGCTGAGCTGTTCGGCGCGCGGGCGATGGCGGCGCTTGATCTCGTGGTCGTCGAGCCGGGGGCGCGCGTGACGATCTTCGACTGGAAGACGCACGGGCGTGTGCCGCGCCGGACGTGGCTGGCTTCGCGGTTGCAGACGGTGCTGTACCTGTACCTGGTAGCTGCTGTGGGGTCGGGTATGTGGGGGAACTGGTTGAGGCCGGAAATGATCTCGATGGTGTACTGGTTTCCGGTGGAGCCTGGCTTGCCGGTCGTGTTTGCCTACTCGCATCAGCAACATCGGGAGTATGGCGCTCGTCTTGCAGGGCTGATTCAGGCGATTCAGGGAGGGGAAGAAGGGGGAGTCTGGCCTCTGACCTCTGAGACACGGTTGTGTGAGTACTGCCAGTTCCGTTCGCGCTGCGGGCGTGGGATTGTTGCGGGTGCTTTTGGCGGGTTCGAGGGGGTGGAAGAGGGCTTGGTGGGTGTTGTGGGGAGCATTCTGGATTTTGAGGAAGTTGATGAGGTAGGTTTCTAGTTTTGGCTAATGACTATACGAAACGTGTCACCTGGGAGCCGCCCGCTACCGCCTCCCAGCAGCCCGTCTCCACCGACCTGGCGCGCACCTTAGGCATCTCGCCGCTGGTCGCGTCGCTGCTGGCCACGCGCGGCCTGACCACGCCGGACGCCGCCCGCGCCTTCCTCGACCCACAGCACTATCACCCCGCGCCGCCAGAGGCTCTGCCAGACCTGGAGGCCGCAACCGCGCTCCTCCATGAGACGATTCGCCGCCGTCAGCCGATCCTCATCTGGGGCGACTTCGACGTGGACGGGCAGACGGCGACCGCGCTGCTCGTCACAGCATTGCAGAGCCTCGGCGCGACAGTCGCTTACTACATTCCCAGCCGCCTGGAGGAATCACACGGCGTCCACCTGCCAGCCCTGGCCGAGCAGATCAGCCAGCACGCACCAGCCCTGCTGCTCACCTGCGACACAGGGATTTCGGCACATGGGGCTATTGACTATGCGAAACAGAGCGGCCTCGCCGTCATCGTCACCGACCACCACGACCTGCCGGACTCCCTCCCCGCCGCTGACGCTGTGCTCAACCCCAAGCGCCTCCCGGCTGCGCACTCGCTCGCCGCGCTGCCCGGCGTAGGTGTGGCCTACAAGCTGGTCGAGGCGCTGCTTGAGGCGGCCCAACGCCCAGGGGAAAGCGCGACACTGACCGATCTCGTTGCCCTGGGCATCGTCGCCGATGTCGTCGCCCTGCGCGACGACACGCGCTACCTGCTCCAGGTCGGCCTGGCGCAGCTCCGCCAGGGCAGACGCATCGGCCTGGCCGCGCTGTGCGAGATGGCCCAGCTTGACGCCGGCACCCTCAACGAAACCGACATCGCCTTCCAGATCGCCCCACGTCTCAACGCAGCGGGCCGCCTGCACGACGCGCGCCTGGGCGTAGACCTGCTCACGACGAGCGACCTGGCGCAGGCGCGGGTGCTCGCATCGCAGTTGGAGGCTCTCAACAACCAGCGCCGCCTGTTCGAGCGCCAGATTCTGGCCGCTGCTCAGGCGCAGATCGCACAAGACCCGGCGCTACTGGAATGGCGCGCCCTCGTCCTGGCCTCCCCCACCTGGCACGCTGGCTTGCTCGGCATCGTCGCCAACCGCCTGGCCGAGCAGTATGCCCGCCCGGTCGTGCTGCTGACCCTCAGCGGCGACATGGCGCGCGGCTCTGCTCGCTCGTTTGGCGGCTACGACATCAGCGCGGCCATCGCCGCCCAGTCCGACCTGCTGCACACCTTCGGCGGGCATCCTGGCGCGGCGGGACTCTCCCTGCCCGCTGACCACATCCCGGCCTTCCGCCGCCGCCTGTCCGACGCGCTCGCGGCCCAGCCCACGCCGCCGGCAGAACACCGCCTGCCTGTTGACGCCGTGCTCCCTCTGCGCGAGGTGACGCTCGACCTGGCCCGCGACATCGAGCGCCTGGCCCCCTTCGGTGAAGGAAACCCGCGCCCCACGCTGGTCAGCGAGCGGCTGCTGCTGGAAAGCGCCACGACCCTGGGACGGGAAGAAGCGCACCGCCAGCTAACGGTGCGCGACGAGGAAGGCACCCGCCAGAGGGTGCTCTGGTGGAACAGCGCCAGCGCCGCCCTGCCAGCGGGCCTCTTCGACCTGGCGTTTCAGGTACAGGTGAGCACCTATCGCGGCGAGCCAGAACTGCAACTCACTCTCGTGGACTACCGGCCCTCTCCCTCCGCACCCGTCACGGTACAGGCTCCCGCGCGCCTCGTCGTGGACTGGCGGGAGTCCCCCCACCCCACCCAGGCGCTGGCCGACATCCAGCGCGGATACCCCCAGGCGGTCGTCTGGGCCGAGGGATACCGCCGGGCGGAGTCGCCGGGGCTGCCGCTGTCCTCACTTCAGCCAAGCGAGACGCTCGTCATCTTCACCACCCCCAGCAGCCCGCAGGCCCTGTCGGAGGCGCTGCACGCAGTGGCTCCCCGGCGTATCGTGCTGATCGGCGCCAACCCGCCGCTCGTCAGCCGTGACGCCGTGCTGCGCCGGCTGATCGAGCTGTCCAAATTCGTCATCGCCCACGACGGGGGAATCACGACCATCCGCGCGCTGGCCGAAGCCGTCGCCCAACCGCCGGAGACCGTCCGGCTGGCTCTGCGCTACCTGCACTCGTGCGGCGCGCTGGACTGGCGCGAAGACTCCGCTGGCAGCCTGACGCTGGCAGCCGGAGCCAGCTCTCTCACTGAGGACGACCGTGCCCTGCTCAGCGCCTTTGCCGCCCGCGTGGACGAGACGGCGGCCTATCGCGCCTACTTCCGCCGGGCCGCGCCAGAGCAGTTGCTCGAAGAGGAGTTCCATGACCAGGTACCCGATCCCGGCGCGGACCACGCGCGTTGAAACCGTCGTTGTCAACTCGCGCTTCATCGCCACCATTGGCCGCGCGGACACGGTTGCCGAGGCCAGGCAGTTCATCCAGGCCGTCCGCCATGAAATGCCGGACGCCACCCACCATGTCTATGCCTTCAAAGTCGGCTACGGGAGCAGTGTGACCGAGGGGATGTCCGACGATGGCGAGCCTTCCGGCACCGCTGGCCCGCCGGTGCTGGCCGTTCTGCGCGGCGCTGACCTCGGCGATGTAGTCATCGTGGTGACGCGCTACTTCGGCGGCACCAAGCTGGGCACCGGCGGCCTGGTGCGCGCCTACGGAGGAGCCGCCAAAGAAGCCATCGCCGCGCTGCCCGTCGAACTGAAGATCGCCAAGCAGCCGGTAGGCATCGCCGTGCCCTACAGCTTCTACGAACGCCTCAAGTTGCTGCTCGCTGAGCACCAGGCGCTCATCACCGATGAGGAGTTCGCGGCGGAGGTCACCGTCTACGCCACGCTTCCAGTTGATCAGGTCGCTCCGCTCGAGGCGGCCATCACCCACCTGACCGCCGGGCAGGCTGCGCTCGTCCGTCTCGGCGAGCCGAGCGCCTGATGCCCGCCTTCTGCTACCCCACGTTCTGCGGTGTGCCGGTGGGGATCGGCGGCCCGGTGTCAATCTCGTCGGCGGCGCTGCCGTAGACGCACGAGTTGTACGCCCCGCCGATCTCCACGCGGAAGTCCGCCGTCCGGTTGGGATCGGGCTGCACGACGATCTGTCCCTCGCCCACACGCAGCACCCGCCGCAGATCGTCCAGCGCGCTGCCTTTCGTCTGGCCGGTGTAGTCGTAGATAAGCGACAGATCGCGCCGCGCCTCAGCGCGCGAAGTGTCAATGCTGGCGGCGAACCCTTCCCAGGCCAGCCGGTCTACGGCCACCCGGTCGAAGCCGATGCCATAGCCAGAGGCATCTTGCACCACCACGTTCACCGTTCCGCGCCCCAGCCGGTTGGCCGTCGGCGGCGTCAGGAAATCCTGAATGAGCGGGACTAGCGCCTCGCGGTTGGGCAGCGTCACGTCGCGGCCATCGTCTGGCGTCAGGAAGGGCATGTAGTGCACGCCGCGCGTGCCAGTGTAGCGAGCGATGCTGCTCATATCCAGGCTCACCGCCAGCGGCACCAGCGCCAGCACGTCGCTCAGGGTCATGTCGGTCTGCACCACCTCGACCGCCTCCGGCCATAGCTGCGTCACCTGGGCAAATAGACCCTGCTCGCGCGCCTGGTACCACATGGCGCGCAGCGCATCCATTTGACGCCGCCCGCGATCCAGGTCACTGGTCGTCATGCGGCTGCGCACGTACCACAGCGCCATGTAGGGGTCGAGCCGCTGGCGGCCAATGGGCAGCGTGTAGTATTCCCAGTTGTCCTCAACCGTCTGGTCTAGCTCTGGCGACTTGAGCCGCCAGTCGGCAATCGCGCAGTCAACGCTGATCTCCAGGCCGCCCAGTTCTTCGACGATGCGCATGAAGTCGTCGAAGTCCACGCGGGCGAAATGCTCGATCTCCATGCCGAAGTTGTACAGGATCGTCTCCTGCATCAAGCCGAAGCCGCCGCCAGGGTACCCGCTCGACTCGCCCAGCGCGAAAGCCAGGTTGATGCGCTCCATCGTGTGGTTCGGGATATAGACGAGCAAATCGCGCGGCACGTGCCACATCGCCACCGATCCCACGCGCTCATTCACCGAGACGATGATGATCACGTCGGTACGCCCCACGCCGCCCCCGCTCGTGTC
Source organism: uncultured Thermoflexus sp. (assembly GCA_964396775.1). Classification (GTDB taxonomy): domain Bacteria; phylum Chloroflexota; class Anaerolineae; order Aggregatilineales; family Aggregatilineaceae; genus UBA2029. The sequence goes on from CAYNHD010000120.1 coordinate 7,705, forward strand.
GCTCCCCAGCAGCAGGAAGTTCACCACGTCGGGGTCGGTGTCCAGCAGCGGCACTCGCTCTGGAATCGGCACGACCGGCGTCAGCACGGGCACTGCGTAAGTCCCTTCGATCACATAGGTCGGCGTGGGCGTCATGGTGATCGTCGGCGTGAAGGTGGGCGTCGCCGTTGGCAGCAGGGGAGTCGGCGTCAGGCTGACGCGGACAATTTCCGTCTCGCCGCCCGCTGGCGCAGCCAGCGACGGGCGCGGCGTGTTCGTTGGAATGGGGGTCGGCGGCAGCACGCGCGGCGTGTTCGTCGGAATCGGCGTCATTGTCGGGGGCACGGTCGGTGGGACGGGCGTCGCCGTCGCCGCCAGCATGAGTCCGGCTGTCGGGCGCGGCGTGCGCGTCAACGACGGTGTGACGCTCGGTGTCGCGCTGAGTGTGCTGGTTGCCGTGATGCCAGGCGTTGGTGTGGGAGTTTCTGATGGGAGCGGCTCGGTCGCCGTGAGGGTCGGCGTCGGCGTCTCCTGCACTGGCTGGGCGGCCTCGGCGCTCGCCGTGCTTTGTGGCGAAGGGGCCGGGCCGTTCTCCGCCGCCGCTTCCGCCGTCAGGCGGGCCACCATCGCCGTCGCCGTGCTGACGATGTGGCGATCATAGTCGGCGCGCCGGTCGCGGGCTTCCACCTCGTCCAGGATACCGTTCGCCGCGTACACCATGTACGCGGCCACGCTCACCAGCACCACCAGCAGGATCGCGCTGTTGAGCATGAAGCGCAGCGCGCGAACAACCATGCGCATAAGTCCCTCGCCCGTAGTCCCATCCGCCAAACCCAGGGCGGCAAGTATACCAGAAACGCGCCGCGTCGCATCCCCAGTTGAGCGCCTGCTCCCCTACGCCCGCACTACGACCTGCCAGCACCAGTCTGCCGGGCGGCGGAGAACGTGTTACAATGCTCTCAGAACGACCTTGTTTGCCAGTTATTGACCTCACCCCCGTTTCGCTTCGCTCAACTTCCCCCTCTCCGCCGGTGGAGGGGGCCAGGGGGTGAGGTTGCGCGCGCGAGCGACAAGCTGGCAATCAGGGTTCGGGACAACAGGCAAGCGAGACAGGTGAGCCGCTCGCACCCCTTGAGACGTGACAGGCCGTGGAACACCAAGCTGACTCAGAAACCCGCCCGCGTGTAGCCGTCATCGCCGCGCTGAACGAAGACCGCTTCATTGGCAGCGTCGTGCTTAAGACCCTGCACTACGTAGACCAGGTGATCGTCGTAGACGACGGCTCGCACGACCAGACCGCCGCCATCGCCGAGCGGGCGGGCGCCATCGTCATTCGCCACGAGCGTAACCTCGGCAAAGCCCAGGCCGTCAACACGGGGCTGCGCCGGGCGCGCGAGATGAAGGCCGCCCTCGTTGTGCTCATTGACGCCGACGGCCAGCACAACCCCGCCGAGATTCCCGCCCTGCTCGCTCCCATCGAGGCGGGGGCTGCCGATGTCGTCGTCGGCTCGCGCTTTCTCAGCGTGCGCAGCCCCATTCCCCGCTGGCGCATCTGGGGCCAGCGCGCCCTCACCCTGGCCACCAACCTGGCCTCCGGCGTCGCCATCACCGACTCGCAGAGCGGTTTCCGCGCCCTCTCGCAGCGCGCCCTGGAGACGCTCACCTTCCGGCCCGAGGGGGGGTTTTCGCTTGAGTCCGAGATGCAATTCCTGGCCCAGCAGCACGGTCTGTCCATCCAGGAAGTCCCCGTCAGCGTGACCTATGCCGAGCGCCCCAAGCGCAACCCCTTTGGTCACGGCTTTCAGGTGGTCAATGGCATTCTGGTGCTGGTCAGCCAGCACCGCCCGCTGATCTTCTTCGGCGTGCCCGGCCTGCTCATTCTGATCCTGGGAGTGGCCCTCGGCGTCATTGTCGTGGATCGCTACAACGATTACCAGACTCTGGCCGTCGGCACCGCCCTGATCAGCATTCTGCTGGCGATCATCGGCATCCAGACGCTGTTCACCGGCATCATCCTGCATTCCATCCGGGCGCTGCTCATGTTCGATGAGCGCGACTAGCGCCGCCCTCCCCGGAGGTCAGCAGCCAGCCCCATGCCGACCATCGTCCTGCGCCATGTCAGCAAACGTTTCGGCCCTCAGGAACCTCCCGATGTAGGGCAAGTCGCCGTGCCAACGGCGCGCATCTTCGACGCCAATCGCACCCAAAACGCCGACCGCCGGCGAGACGCGCAGGACCCCGCCGACCGCAACCTGGCGCTGGATGACCTGTCGCTGACCATTCGCAACGGCGAGACGCTGAGCGTGCTCGGCCCGTCGGGCTGCGGCAAAACCACCCTCCTGAAGGTGATCGCCGGCCTGCTGAAGCCCGACAGCGGCGAGATCACCTACGACGGCGGTCCCATCCAGGCAATCCCAATTGCCGAGCGGGGAATCGGCATGGTCTTACAGAGCTTCGCCCTCTACCGGCACATGTAATCGCGCGAGATCATCGGCT
>CAYNHD010000121.1:0-10122 GCA_964396775.1 uncultured Thermoflexus sp.
TTCGTTCATCACTACAATCGCACGTGCATCAGTCAATAGTTCACCACTACCGAACAACAAACGGGATTTAGGCGGCCTGTGCTTGGGATGCGGTGGGAGAGAGGAGCATGTCTGAGCAAATCTGTGAGAATTGCGGGAAGGCAAACCCAGAGAACGAGCCATACTGTACCGCCTGCGGTCACGCGCTGTCTGGCGAGCGGACGGTGCTCAACACCCAGCCCTTGAGCATTCCGGGGCTGCCGCAGCCGCAGTTGCGCTGGGGAACGGCCTTCTTTGAAGACCGCATGATCCTCCAACTGGAGGTGAAGGGCACCGACCAGGTGATCCAGCACGAACTGGGCCTGGATTGTGTGGTGGGCCGCTCTCACGAGGACTCCGTGCCCGATCTCGACCTGGCTCCGTTCGACGCCTTGCAGCGCGGGGTCTCGCGGCGTCACGCCCGGCTGACACGCCAAAGCCTGACTGTGATGGTGCAAGACCTCGGCAGCGTCAACGGCACGTTCCTCAATGGCACGCGCCTGGTGCCGTTCCAGCCGCGCGTGCTGCGCCATGACGACGAGTTAGTGCTGGGCCGCCTGGCGCTGCGCGTCTCATTTCTGCGCAGCGTCGTCGCCAGGCCCGGTGCCGATGGTGCCCCGCAGCAAGAGGCGCTCCCCAGCGAGGAGCCGCAGATCAGCCCACCCGACGCCCCCTTGCAAGTTGGCCCGCTGGAGCCGGTCGTCAGCCCGCCGCAAGATGCAGCGCAGCCGGTCGTAGCGCCGCCGGAGGAAGCACCCTCCTCGCCGCCCGCCGCCAAGCGCGACACAGACCCTCTAGGCGACGCGCCGGCTGCGGACGCAGAAGGTGCTCCGAGTGAGGACGCGCCCCGCCCGCCTGCTGATTTGCCCCCTGCCAGCCCGTCGCCCAAGACGACCGGTGGTGAGTCTTGAGAGACCGTTTGAAAAGGCCTGCAACCCCACCCTAAATCCCTCCCCGCAGGCGGGGAGGGACTTCAAGAGCAGTCCTTTCTCCCTTCCCTCGCTTGCGGGGGAAGCGAGAAAAGCACACACGCTAAGCCCCTCCCTCCTCGTGGGGGAGGGGTTTGGGGTGAGGGGAAACAAGTTCTCAAAAGGTCTCTGACTCAAAGCCAGCGTCCCTTTACCGCGACTTGCGCCTGTCTTTGCGCTCGCGCACGCTGATGCGGATCGGCGTGCCGGTGAAGGGGTAGACGCGCCGTATCTGGTTCTCCAGATAACGTTCGTAGGTGAAGTGAAGCAACTCGCGGTCGTTGACGTGCAACAGGATCGTCGGCGGGTCAACGCGCACCTGCTGGGCGACGAAAATCTTGAGCGGGCGCGGTTGCTTGGTTTGCGGGGCGTGGCGCAGCAGCGCCTCGCGGACGATCTTGTTTAGCTCGCCGGTCGGGATGCGCACCAGGCGCTCTTCCTGCACCTGAATGGCCGTCTCCAACACGGTGTGGATGCGTTGCCCGCTCAGCGCGCTGATGAACAGCACCGGCGCGTAGGCCAGAAAAGCCAGGTCGCGCGCGATGGCTTCGCGGAAGGCGCTCATCGTGTGGGTGTCTTTTTCGATGGCGTCCCACTTGTTGACCACGATCACCACGCTCTTGAACGCATCGCTGATCATGCCGGCGATGTGCGCGTCTTGCTGGGTGACTCCCTCAATGGCGTCGAGCAGCAGCAGCACCACGTCCGCCCGCTCAATCGCTTTATGCGCGCGCAGCACGCTGTATTTCTCAATGCCCGGCTCGATCCGCCCACGCCGACGAATGCCCGCCGTGTCAATCAGGGTGATGGGCATCTCGTTCCAGGTGAGGCGCGTGTCAATGGCGTCGCGCGTGGTGCCTGCCACCGGGCTGACGATGGCCCGCTCCTCGCCCAGCAGCTTGTTGAGCAGCGACGATTTGCCGACGTTGGGCCGCCCGACGATGGCGATCTTGATCGAGTCGTCCTCGGCGTCGAAGTCTTCTTCGGCGTGAAAGGGAAGGGCGGCTACGATGGCGTCGAGCAGGTCACCGGTGCCTGTGCCGTGCAGCGCCGAGATGGGGAAGACTTCACCCAGCCCCAGCCCGTAGAACTCGAAGGCGTGGTCGAAGCGCCCAACGTGATCGGCTTTGTTGGCGGCGATCAACACCGGCTTGTCCGTGCGCTGCAAGATGGCGGCGATTTCCTGGTCGGCGGCGGTGATCCCTTGCAGCGTGTCCACCACAAAAACGATCACATCCGCTTCCTCGATGCCCAGCAGAGCCTGGCTGCGTATCTCGGCGACGAACTGGCGGCTGCCCTCTTCCAGCGGACTGATCGCCTGCGAGCGGTCGGCTTTGGGCTGGTAGATTTCTAGGCCGCCGGTATCCACCACGTCGAAGACGACGCCGTTCCAGTCCGCCTCCTCTATGATGCGGTCGCGCGTCGTGCCCGGCACGTCGGAGACGACCGCCTTGCGCATCTCGACGAGGCGGTTGAACAGCGACGATTTGCCGACATTGGGCCGCCCCACCAGGGCGACAAGAGGTTTGCGCATGATCAGTCCCAACTCCCGGTTTCGTGAGTGATGATTGTAGCAAAGACGGGCATCGCTGAGAAGGCCGGGCGAAGAGTGGTGATTGGTTGTTGGTTGTTGGTTCTTGGTTCTTGGTGGTTGGTGATTGGTTGTTGGTTCTTGGTGGTTGGTGGTTGGTTGGTGGTGTTCGTTGTCAGTGGTCAGTGATCAGAGCGCGTGCGGGGGCAGGGTGCCTCACGCGCGGCGCGCGCTGCACACCGGACGTAGCGTGCGAAGTGCATAGCACGCTCTAGAGGCTGGAGGACACTCTCCTGGCTCATCACTCCCGACTCACAACCACTGACGACTGAAAACCGAAAACCGATCACCAATAACCAACCACCAACCACCCAAAAGAAAAGGGAAGGGGCGGGGGAAGCTCCTTCCCTGGTCGTATCACCGGACACAACGCGCAGGGTTCAGATAGGGGTAGGGAGCATACGGGTCTTTGCGCTGTCCTGGTGATACTGCTTGGCAGGTTTTGAGCCTGCATTTATCAGGATAGCGCGCCAGAATTAAATCCCCATAAAAATGCATCGAGAATTCCGGAAGCTGGTGCGTCTGCCTCCCCGCCGCGCCGCTCAGCCGGTGCCCGGCGCGGTTGCCGGCGCGGTGGGCGTGGGCGTTGGAGCCAGCGCCTCGATGGTCACACCTAGCTCGTCCGGGCTGACGGTGACCGTCAGGCCGGTCGTGTCTTCCATGCCGACCAGCACCCCTTGCGGCACGACCTCGTGGTTGCCGGCGGGCAGCCCGCTCAGGTCTACAATCACGCGCAGATTCTCGCGGTTGGGCAGCTTGTTGAGCGGCCCGCTGACAAACACGGTGACGGTACCGGCCAGGCCGCTGGCGCGATGTTGCGTAGGATCGATGCCCGTTACCTCGACAGGCACTTCCTCGAACTGGCGCGTGCTGATCTGTGGCTCGATGACGATGGTCACCTTGACGGTCTGGTTCTCCGGCACAGTGGTCACCCCGGCGGGCAGATCAACGGTCACCTCGGTGGTGAAAGTCTCAGTGCGGTTGGTCAGGTCAATGGGGGCCGTGCGCACCAGGCCGGGCATCTCGCGGATGGCCGCCAGATCGCCGGTCAGCACCACCGTGTCCGGCTCGATGGCGCTGTAACGCACCACGTTGTAGCCGGGCGGTGGGTTGCCCACGATCTTGGGCTGGACGGGCATCTGGAAGATGTCCTCGCGCGGCTGGATGTCCACCATACAGGCGACCGAAGACGGCTCCATCTCCACCTCGCGCGCGCGCAGCCCATCCTCCTGAACGGGCGTCAGGCTGACTAGCTTGGTGACCGGATTCAGTTCGTCGGCCAGGTTCAGCCGTGCTTCGACATGGGCCACTTCGCGCACGCGCTCGGCACTGCCGCGAATCACCACTTCGCTGTAGTCACAGGTCAGGTCGGCGGGGTAGGTGTAGCCCAGCGGCGGGTCGCGCGTCACGACCACCTGGACGGCGACGCGCTTCTCGACTTCGCGATCAATGCCCAGGGTGAACGTGCTCGGACGTAGGGCGACGACGCGCGCGTGCAGCGGCGAGGCCACCTCTGCCTGTAGCTCGACGCGGTACTCGCCTGGCTCTTTGAAGTTGCGCAGGTTGGCCGTGACCAGAATATCGCTGGCGGTGAGCAGGTCCCACTGGCTGCGCTCGGCGCGCACCACCGCCGTGACGCTCGCCGTGTCCAGCGCGCGGGTCAGCACATAGCCTTCAGGCAGCTCGACGCGCACCTGCACCCCGCGCACTTCGCCCTGCTCGACCGGGTTATTGGCCATGTTCGCCGCCACCCAGATGGCCAAAGCCAGGAACACGGACAGGAGCGCCCAGCCCAGGTTTCTGATGACCATCTGGAGCAGGGAATTGGTACGCATGGCTGGCTCTATCCAGACTTGCCGAGCAGGAAGCCGGCAGTCAACTGGTCAGCAGGGGGCATTTCCTCGCGCGGCAGGTAGATACTCACCTGAATGTCCAGATTGGACAGGTAACGGCACATCAACGGACCAACCTCGTGCCATTTCAAGCCGCCCAGACCACATCCAAGCGCAGGCACCGCCAGCGATTGAATACCTTCATGCTGGTAGTTGTTCCTGATCCACTCCAATCCTCGCCCAATACCGGCGAGATCGGCCCCCTCACGCCAATGGCGCTTGGTCGGAAATAGCAGAAACCACTTGTTCGAATTCAGGTCCTGGAGAGAATGCGGATCATCCGCCAGGGCGTGCTCGAAAGATGTTTCGCGTCTATAGAGATAAGGGATTCCCATCTGGAGCACCTTCTGGCGGCATACGTCCTGGTACACCACATAAGTGTCTGGAAACTGGTACTTGGCTCTGGACGCCAACCCTTTTCCCATGACGCCAACGGTGTTCACGCTGATAGTGAGTGTCTGCATCTGAGAGAAGAACAGGTCCCCATCCACCAGGAAAAGCTGTTCTGGCACGATGGCGAGCACGCTGGCGGGCTGGAAGAACATGTGTGGCTCGCGCACGATCTCCATCCTTCCTCAGGCGGCGCGTCGCCCACGCCCGGAGTCGCCACGCCTGCGCAGGCGGGCCAACTCGCTGCGCGCGCGGGTCAGCAGCGGCGTCCAGGGCCAGGCGGTTTCTTGCGGGCGGCTGCTGGTGTAGAAAGCGCTGAGGATGGTGCGCAGACGGTTGGCGTCCAGCCGGCGGATCATCCGCCCGCGATTGGCCACCGAGATGCGTCCTGTCTCCTCGGAGACGATCACACACAGCGCGTCCGACACTTCGCTGATGCCCAGCCCGGCGCGGTGACGGGTTCCCAGCTTGCGGTCAGTCAGGTTGCGCCCGGACGACAACGGCAGCACCGAGGCGGCGCTGGCCACGCGCCCCTGGCGGATGATCACCGCTCCGTCGTGCAGTTCCGTCTTGGGCCAGAACACGGTCAGCAGAAGCTGCGGGCTGGTTTGCGAATCCATCGGCACGCCGGTGTTGATGAATTCATCGAGCGCGTCGTTGCGCTCCAGCACGATCAGCGCGCCGTGCCGTCGCTCCGACAGGCGCGAAGCTGCCGCGCAGATGGCATCAATGATCTGCTCCTCTTCCGTGAAGGCGAGCTGGCGGCTGAAGAGGGTGCCCAGCCCGGTGCGCCCCACACGCTCCAGCGCCCGGCGTAGCTCTGGCTGGAAGATGACCGGAATGGCCACGATAGAGGCGGTGATGAGATGGTTCAGCAGCCAGCGAAACGCCACCCACTCGAACACGCTGGACAGCAGGGCCATGATCAGCACAACGACAATCGTGCCGCGCAGCAACGAGACGGCCTGCGTGCCCCGGATAACCAGCGTAACGGCAAAAATGATCGCCGCCACAACGAGCACGTCCGGCACGTCGCTCCAGCGAAAAGATTCCAGCGTCCAAATCAGTCTCATGGCCTACCACAAGCGTCCTTCACCGCACTCTGTCTGGGTGCATCCCCCGATTGTGGTGAGTCTGTTGCGCGTAGGGGCGCTGCTCTGCTGCGCCCGTCGTAGGGGCGTATCGCCATACGCCTACGAACAAGGTTTCACAAGAGTAGGATGCATCCCCTGTCTGGCACGGCCAGCGCGTCAACCATACCATATCCGGCCCCGTCGTGGATTAGGGCCAGATGAGAGTTTGCTCCCGGCAAGGGCGGAGCAGCGCGCCGCCCAACGGATTCACGAGCGCCCTGTCACCGGGGAAGGGTCGAAAACGCTCGCTGAACGCCTCCCCCCTTCGTCCCCCCTCCAGCCGAACTAGAGGGGAGCATCCGCAGGCGGTTCTCCCCTTCCCCTGGCCTGGCTAGGGGAAGGGGCCGGGGGATGGGGGCTTTCCAACAACCGCCTGACGTATGTTCGTGAACCCACCCCCTACGAACAGCGCCGCTCTCTCCCTGGGGGCGCGGCAGAGCAGCGCCCCTACGAAAACTCCATGCCCCGGCGCTCAGCCGCTCAACTGGCGCAGCAGACGCTGGTAGCCCTGGGCCTGCTCCGGGTTGAGGGCGATGATGCGGCGGATGGTGACCAGCGCATCGTTGTGCAGCCCGGACTCAAGCTGAAGCTCGGCCAGGGCGTCAAGCTGTTCGACGGCTTTGGGCACGTTGCCCGTCTGGTGATAGACGGCGGCCAGCCGCGAACGCAAGGCCATGTCGTTCGGGTAGCGCGTGACCAGTTCCTCCAGCACGCGGATGATCTGCCCAGCTTTTTGCCCCTTGGCGTAGAGCCGCAGCAGCCCATCTAGCTCGCGCACGGCGGAGATAGGGTCGTTCAGCCGGTAATTGAGATCTACCAGGGCGCGACGCGCGCGCTCGTCGTTGGGGTCGGTGCGCCGAATCTGGTCGTAGGTGCGCATGGCCTGGCGCAAGTCCAGCCGGTTGACCTCGATCTCGCCCAGCCGGTGCAGAATCTGGATGATCTGCTCGTCCGGCACGCCGAGGCGCTGCCCAAGCTGGATGGCGGACAGATAGGTGGCCCGCGCCGCGTCCATGTCGGCCAGCTGATAGTAGGCGTCGGCCAGGTCAATGTACTGGCTGAGCAGGTCGCCCCAGCGTTCGCTTTCCTGGAGCAGGGTGATCAGGCTGTGGTGCAGTGCCGTGTCCATCGGCGCGATCTTCAGCGCCTCCTGCAGGATGCTCATGGCGCGCTCGGTATCGCCGCGCAGCCGGTAGGTTTCGGCCACCAGGTTGTACTTGGTCATGGCGGCGGGAATGTTGTTGCGATCCAGCAGGATTTGCCCGATGCGCCAGTGGATCGGCAGGTAATCCGGCGCGCTTTCCAGCATGTAGTGCGCCTGATCCAGGGCCAGACTGTGCAGCCCTTCGCGCACATAGCGGTCAATCAGGTTGAGGCCCTCGGTCACGCGGTCGTCAATGTAGAGCGCGATGCTCACCAGCGAGTCCGGCTCCTGGAGCATGATCGCTTCTTCAAGCTGGCGGCGCGTGCGGGCGACGCGCTCCTTCCACGACGGGCCGCTGAGCAGTTCCAGGAAGCGGGTGTTGAGGCTTTTAAGCTGTTGCTCGTCGGCTTCTTCGGCGCTGGCCGTCAGCCGGTCGTAGATGGTGCCTATCTGGGCGGCGGCGTCTTCGTTCTTGGCCTGCTCCATATCGGCTATGCGCATCGCCTGGATGAGGGTGCGTGCCGCCGCGCGGGGGCGGTTGATCGCCACCTGAGCGATGCTCAGCCCGTGCAGCGCGCCGGCGGCCAGGTGAGGATCGTGGGTGGCCTGGTCGAAGTGGGGAATGGCAGCGTCCCACTGCTCTAGCTCCAGCTTGAGCGCGCCCAGGGCAAGCTGTACGCTGGGGTGACGCAGCCCGGCGGCCTGCGCGCGCTCATACGCGCCGATGGCTTCGGCGAAGAGGTCCTCGTGCTGGTAGCTGATCGCCTGCGAAGCGTGCAGCCCGGCCTCGTCCAGTTCGTCGGTGGTGAAAAGCTGGGTGGCCACCGCCTCCAGCGCGCGATCAATGGCTTCACCGAGCGGGCCGCGCGGGTTGGCCTCGCCCGCCGCGACCTCTTCGCCGAACAGGTCGCTCAAGTCCTCGTCGGCCAGCCCGAACGCCGCTTCGCGCACCGGCTCGTCGAAATCGCCAATCTCGTCCACTTCCACCTTGATGATGTCCGGCGAGATCGGCGAATGGGTGCGGATGGCCTGCAGGGTGTTGAGCGCCTGCGGATTGTTCGGCTCCAGGCGCAGCGCCCGCTCGACGGCCTGGATGGCGATGTCGTCGCGGTTGGCGCGCTGGAAGTTAAAGGCCAGCGTCAGGTACTCGCGGATGGCCCGCCGACGGTGCCCGGTCTTCTCGTAGGCCAGCGCCAGGCGCTGGTGAATGTGCACCAGCCCGGCGGTGAGCTGGGTGGCGCGCTCCCAGTTGGCGATAGCTTTGATCAGGTCGCGCTGGGCCAGGTATAGCTCGGCGACGTTGATGTACTGCTGGGCGGCTTCTTTCATGCGGCCCAGCCGCTCCAGCACGTCGGCGCTGCGCTCGAGCGGGATCGGGTCGTCGGGGGCGAGTTGGTGCGCGCGAGTGTAAACCTTCAGCGCGTCCTCAAGCCGCCGCGCCTGCAGCAGGGCCAGGCCCAGGCTGTTGTGAGCCGCCGGATCGTCGGGGATTTCCTTAACTGCCCGCCCATAGGCCGCAATCGCCTTGTCCCACTCGCGATCCCAGGCGGCGGAATGCCCCATGTTCATGGCTTGCTCGTAAATCTGACGGTTCCCTGGCATGTCCCGCTCCACCCCTTGTTTGGTTGTTGGTTATTGGTTCTTGGTGATTGGTTCCTGGTGGAGGCGACTCTGTACCGAGTGCGTTCTACCAATAACCAACCACCAACCACCCATAACCAACCACCCATGCCCCCGCATCGCGCGCAGACAACGTGCCGCTACTTCTTCTTGTCCTTCTTGTCTTTCTTACCCTTCTTCTTGGGCTTTTTCTCAGTCGGCTCAGCCTGTTCGCCCTCGTCGTCTGCCGCGCCCCCCACGCCGAGCAGATGGACGAGGATCGCTTTCTGGGCGTGCAGGCGATTCTCCGCCTGCGGGAACAGGCGCGACTGCGGCCCGTCGGCCACCTCATCGGTGATCTCCTCGCCGCGATGCGCCGGCAGGCAGTGCAGGACGATGGCGTGTTCGGCGGCGTGGCTCAGCAGCGCCTCGTTGACCTGGTAGGGCGGGAAGATGGCCCGGCGCTGCTCGGCCTCGGCTTCCTGGCCCATGCTCGTCCAGGTGTCGGTATACACCACGTCCGCGCCGGTGACGGCGGCTACCGGATCATCGGTGACGGCCACCTCAAGCCGCCCGCGCGCAAGCTGGCGCGCCCTTTCCAGCACCGCCGGCTTGGGCTGGTAGCCCGCCGGGCTGCCGATGGTCATCTTCATCCCGAACTGCGCCGCGCCCATCAGCAGGCTGGTGACGACGTTGTTGCTGTCGCCGACGTAGGCCAGGTGCAGCCCTTCCAGCCGCCCGAATTCCTCGTAGATGGTCAGCAGGTCGGCCATCGCCTGGCAAGGATGGTTGTAGTCGGTCAGGCCGTTGATCACCGGCACAGGACTCCAGCGGGCCAGGTCGAGGATGTGCTGGTGGTCGAAGGTGCGCGCCATGATCGCGTCCACGTAGCCGCCGAGGACGCGGGCGATGTCGGCGGTGCTCTCGCGCTTGCCCAGGCCGATCTCCTGCGGGCTGAGGTAGAAGGCATAGCCGCCGACGTGCTGCATGGCCATCTCGAACGAGACGCGCGTGCGCAGCGACGGCTTCTGGAAGACCATGGCCAACGCCTTGCCCTTGAGCAAGGGAGGGTTGCCCCCGCGCCGGTGCTCGTCCTTGAGCGTCACGGCGCTGTCGAGCAGGTATTGCAGGTCCGCTGCCGTCCAATCGGCAAGGTCCAGAAAGTGTTTCACAGAGCACCTCTCTCAGGTTGGATCAACGCGCCCGTATGCTCGTACTGCGGCGTAGTATAGCATAAATCCGGCTGCCAGGCCGGGGAGTGGGCTGGGCGGGGGCAAAAAAGAAGACTTCCGAAGTCTTCGAAGACTTCGGAAGTCTGAGGTACGCCGGGGCGTATGGCAATACACCCCCTATGCGTCACCTTAAGCCGGCTGTGCGGGCCTCACCC
>CAYNHD010000122.1:0-10110 GCA_964396775.1 uncultured Thermoflexus sp.
AGGAACTGCTCCACTTCGCCGGCCACGCGCCGGGCGACCTCGGCCTGCAAGTCCTGGGATTGCTGGCGCTGCGCGGTGAAACTGCGCAGCGTGGCCGCGCCGCCGGCGATCAGCGTCGGCACCACGGCCAGCACGATCATGATCAGGGTCAGTCGTCCACGTAGGCTCTTGAGCATACCGCTTCTCCAATTACGGGCCGGGCCGCTGGCAGCGCCGCGCGCTCCCCCGCGCCGCCGGCCGTCACGGCGTCGCCGGGCGAATGATCGTGTCGGCCTGACTGAGCACGGCGGTGGGCACCTCAATGCCCAGCGCCGCCGCCGTCTCCAGATTGACCATCAACGCAAAATCGAGCGATTCAACGGGCAGGTCGCCGGGGCTGGTTCCGCGCAACACCTGCGCCGCCAGCCGCGCCACCTGCTCGCCCGCCGGGTAGAACTCGACGCCGTAGCTGAGCAGCACGTTGTCTGTCTCCGGGGTGCTGGTCGTGGAGAAGGGTAGCCCGCGCGCCATCGCTGCAGCGCCGAACTCGACGACAAATTCGTTGGTCGTCACGTCGGGCAGGACGACGATCACATCCACGTCATCAGGGATTTCGGCAATCGCCTGGCGCACTTCGTCCGGCGTGTGGACTTCGCGCAGCACCAGTTCCAGGCCGAGCGGGTCAGCCACCGAGCGCACGTCCTCCAGCGCCGACTGCACCGCCTGGATGTTCGTGTCCAGCGGCAGGTACACGCGCTGCATATCGGGCAGCACCTGCTTGAGAATCTGCAAGCGGCGCGAGTCCGGGTTGGCGTCGGAGACACCGGTCATGTTGCCGCCGGGCTGCGGCCAGCTTGCCACGAAGCCAGCGCCCACCGGGTCGGTGACCAGCGTGAAGATGATCGGGATGGTCTTGGTGGCGGACTGGGCGGCCAGCGCCCCCGGCGTAGTGAGGGTGAAGATCAGGTCCACATCGCGCTCGACCAGGGTTTGGGCGTAGGTCGTCAGTTCCTCGCCAAAGTTACCGACCGGCCCATCGTACTCGTAGGTGATGTTCTGCCCCTCGACATAGCCCAGCGCGGCCATGCCCGCCTTGAAGCCCTCAACGGACGGGTCAAAGAGGTCAATCGGGTTGAGGATGCCCACCTTGAACTTCTTCTGGGTGTTGTCACCGTTGCCGCCACAGGCGGCCAACACCAGCGCCAACAGCGTCACGACCACGCACACCCCTGACCAGTGGGGCTGCTTCCGTGCTGTGTGATGGGACATTGGCTCTCTCACCTTTTCCGGCTGGAGCGCGCTTCCAGCGCCTGCGACCCCGGCCAGCCCCCTGGCAGGCGATGGCGTCGGAGGACTGGCACGTGGGGAATCCTGCGAGGTCCACAAGGGACGTTTTCACTATGGCATAACATGAAGGGGAAGTCAACGAAGCATTGAGCGCCCTACACACTTTTCACGAATTTTTCAGTTGCGCCGCACGCCACAGAGCCGACACCACCTGCATTGCCGCGCGGAGGTGGGGTGATGTAGGGGCGCAGGCGCTCGGACGCCAGACTTCCGAAGTTTCCGAGAACTTCGGAAGTCTATTCCGGCTGCGCCCGGTGCTGACGTACCTCGCCTGGCGAGAGGTGAGAGGCCGTTTGAGAGGTATCTTGACCCCTATCCCCGGTCCTTCCCCCGCAAGCGAGGGAAGGGCGTAAGGACTGCTCCTGAAGTCCCTCCCCGCCTGCGGGGAGGGACTTAGGGTGGGGTTGCAGGCCCTTTCAAACGGCCTCTGAGGCCCGCCGCACGCCTGGGCAAATCGCACAAGAACCTGGCGGGGTGGCCTGGTATAATCGTTGCCATGTCCCTGGTTTGAGCCTGCCGAGTAAGCACCATGCCCAATTCACCCGCCCCCAACCCCGACGATGTTCTTGCGCTGATCCGCGACCAGAAGGTGCAGTCCATCGAGCTGCTCTTCACCGACGTAGCGGGCATTCACAAGGCCGTCACCATTGACGCCGACGGCCTGCCCGCCGCGCTTGAGCGGGGCGTGTGGTTCGACGGGTCGGCGGTTGAGGGCTTTGCCCGCGTGGTTGAGTCGGATATGTACCTGGCCCCCGACCTGACGACGTTCGCTGTCGTGCCCTGGGAACCGGCCCGCCCGGACGTGGGGCGCACGGCGCGCATGTTCTGCGATGTCTTCATGCCCAACGGCCAGCCCTCCGCCGGGGACCCGCGCGGGGCGCTGCGCCGCGCCCTGGCCGAGGCCGCCGAGATGGGCGCGCGCTATATGGTCGCGCCGGAACTGGAGTTCTACCTGTTCCGCGAGATACCTGGCCACGCCCACTCCCTGCCGGACGACCAGGGGAGTTACTTCGATGCGTCGGACGGAGCGGCCCGCGTCATTCGCAAGCGCGTGAGCGACGCCCTGCGCAGCATGGGCATCGTCGTCGAGGCGAGCCATCACGAGGTCGGCGCGGGGCAGCACGAGCTAGACCTGGCCCCCGCCGACGCGCTGCACATGGCCGATGCCATCGTCACGACGCGCATGGCCGTGCGCACCATCGCCGCGCAGGAAGGGCGCTTCGCCACATTCATGCCCAAGCCGCTGGCCGACGCGCCGGGCAACGGGATGCACGTTCACCAGTGGCTGGAGGACGCGCAGAGCGGCGCGAACCGCTTTACCGATCCGGCCAACAGCTACAGCCTGTCCGGCGAGGCGCAGGCGTTCATGGCCGGCCAGCTTGCCCACGCACGGGCTATCTGCGCGGTGCTCGCGCCGCTGGTCAACAGCTACAAGCGCCTGATGTCCGGCCTGGAAGCGCCGGTCTATGTCACCTGGGCGCAACTCAACCGGGGCGCGCTGCTGCGCGTGCCGCGCACCACCGACCCGCCGCGCCAGGGCACGCGCGTCGAGATGCGCTGCCCCGACCCAAGCTGCAACCCGTACCTGGCCTTCGCCGTGCTGTTGCACGCGGGACTGCACGGCATCCGCGAAGGGCTGGCGCTGCCGCCCGCCGCCGAAGAAGAACTGTACGCTGTGTCCAACCGCAGTCGTCACCTGACCACGCTGCCGGAGTCATTGAGCGAGGCGCTCGACGAGCTAGAGGCCAGCGACCTGGCCCGCGAGGCGCTGGGCCTGCACCTGTTCGAGCGTTTCCTGGAAGCCAAGCGACTCGAATGGAGGGACTATCTGCCGATGGTCAGCCCCTGGGAACTGGAACGCTACCTGAGCACGTACTGAGCGGACTCAGCGTATAATTGGTTGTTGGTTATTGGTTTTTGGTTACTGGCTCGACTGCTTGCCGGAGCGATGCAGTCTGCTCGCGGTTCTTGGCTGTTAGTTGTTGGGTTATTGGTAGAACTGCATGAAGCGAAGCATCCTTCACCAGGAACCACAAACCAAGAACCAACAACCAACCACCAATCACCAAAAACCAATTACCAACAACTTGGCTTGTTGTGAGGATCGCCGTGCCAGCCCCATCCCGCCCCACCATTCGCGCGCTGCTGCGCATGGCGCTGCCCGTCGGCACGACCATCGTCGCCGGGCACCAGGGGGCCGACCGTCCCGTGACCTGGGTGCACGTGCTCAACACGCGCCCGCCCGCCTTCCCGGAGTTGCGCGGCGGCGAGATGGCGCTGCTCTCGCTGGACGCCATGCACCTGCTGAGCGACAAGCTGACCCTTGTCGGCCTGATCCGCGACCTGGCCGAGATGGAGGTCAGCGCCATCGGTGTGCTGGGTGAGATCGGGCGTCCCGCCCAGGAAGCCGCCGACGAGCTAGGCGTGGCTCTGCTGCGCCTGCCTGACACAGCCCAACTGCGCAACGTCGAGCGCGATGTCGCCCAGGTGTTGCTCGGCACGCCGCCCTCCCCCGAACAGCGTGGCCACGAGATCCGCGAGCAGCTTCTCCAGCTTTCTACCGAGAATCGCGGCCTGGAGGCGCTCAGCGAAGTCATCGCCGCGATGGTCGGCAAGACGGTGGTGGTACAGGACAAACGGCTGCGCCCCCTGGCCGCCGCCGGCGCGCTGACCGAGACGCGGCTGTGGCCGGACATCGAAGATGCGCTCTACGACACCAATCCGCTGCCCGCTCTGTTCCGCGACCGCGTGGAGGTGGCCCAGGCCAGCCCGGACCCGGTGGCCATCGCCCTGCCGACCCTGGGCATGCAGCGCCTCGTCGCGCCAATTGTCGCCGGCAAGATGGGGCGCGGCTTTCTCTCGCTGGTTTTCCCCAGAGACGAGCCATACGACACGCTGGACTTGCTGATCACGCGGCACGGCGCGGCGGTCTGCGCGCTGGAAATGGCCAAAGAGAAGGCCATCCGCGAGGCGCAGAAGCGCGTGCAGGGCAACGTGCTGGAGCAGTTCCTCGGCGGGATGATCAACGAGGGTGAAGCGTTGCTGCGCCTGACCCGCCTGGGCTACCAACCCGATCAGCGTTATACGACGCTCTATATCAGCGGCGTGCGCGAGAACACGCCCACCGCCCGCCAGATCGAGGCGCTGTGCAACGAGCAGGCCGGGGCGCTCGGCTTCGGCGCGCTGGTGCAACCCTACGGCAGCGCGGTGATCGTCTTCTGCGAGGGCGACGAGAACACCGCCCGCGACCTGGCCCTGGCCGTACAGGGTCGCGTCGAAGAACGCTACAGCGCGCAGGTGGCCTGCGGGCTGGGCCAGTGCGCCGGCGACCTGCGCGCCTGGCGCGAGAGCTTCGAGCAGGCCCGCGCCGCGCACCGCACCGCGCTGCAATGGCGGCTGAGCGCCCCGCTCGCCTTCAACGAGATGGGCGTCTACCGGCTGCTGTCACTGCTGGCCGGCTCGACGGAATTGAGCCGCTTCTACCGCGAGACGCTCGGCGAGCTGGCCAGCGCCACCCCGCAGAACGCCGAGTTCATCGCCACCCTCGAAGCGTTCTTCGAGGAGCATGGCAACCTGACGCGCACCGCCAAACGCCTGCACATCCACCGCAATACGCTGCTCTACCGCATGGATCGCATTAAGGAGATCAGCGGGTTGGACATGGACAACCCGGAGACGCGGTTGGCCGTGCACCTGGCCCTGCGCATCCGGCGGATTCTGTAATTGTCACGCTGCGCAGATACAGCGCGCATCCACCAGGAGAATGCCATGCCTGCACAGACTCCCATCCGCCTGGCGCTGATCGGCGCCGGCATCTTCGCCCGCGATACGCACGTGCCCGCCCTGGGCACGCTCGGCGATCTGTTCCGTGTCACCGCCGTCTACAGCCGCACCCTGGCCAATGCCGAGGCGCTGGCTGCCCGGCTGCCCGCCCCCGCCGTCGCCTCCGACGACCTCGACGCCATCCTGGCCCGCGACGATGTGGAGGCGGTCAACATTGTGCTGCCCATTCCTCAACTGCCGGACGCCGTCCGGCGGGCGCTGGACGCGGGCAAGCACGTGATCAGCGAGAAGCCGGTCGCGCCGGATGTGGAGACCGGGCGGGCGCTGCTGGAGCACTACGCGGGACATGCCGACCAGGTGTGGGTGGTCGCCGAAAACTACCGCTACGAGCCGACCTACCTGCGCGCGGCGGAGATCGTTGCATCTGGCGCAATCGGCAGGCCGGGCGTGGCCGTATGGCCCATTCACATTGACATGACGCCCAGCAACAAGTACTACCACACGGCCTGGCGGCGCACCGGGGCGTTCCCCGGCGGCTTCCTGCTGGACGGCGGCGTGCATCATGCAGCGGGGCTGCGCCTGCTCCTGGGCGAGATCACCAGCGTCAGCGCCATTACCAGCGCCACGCGCAGCGACCTGCCCCCCTGGGACACGCTGCAGGCAGCCCTGGTCTTCGCCAGCGGCATGACTGGTGTCTACAGCCTCACCTACGCGCACGGCGCTCCCTGGAGCACCACGCTCGACATCCTGGGCGACGTGGGCGCGCTGCGGGTAAGCCTCGGTGCGCTAGAGCTGATCAGCGGCGGGGCGACGCAGCGCATCGAACTGCCCGCCCCGCGCGGCGTGGTGGAGGAATTGCGCGCCTTCGCCGCCGCCATCCAAGAGGGCGCGCCGCACCGCAACACGCCGCAACAGGCGGTGCAGGATGTGGCCGTGATCGAGGCCATGCTGCGCTCGGCGGAGACGGGAGCGCGGACTGACGTGGCGCGCATTGTGTGATGCCCGTTCCAGTCTCCACGCGAGATGCACCCTCTTTACTCTCTCAATTGCGTAGTGGGACATTGTGTCGTATTATGGGTGCACTGAGTGTATGGATTACTATCGGAGGTCAAAATGGCTGTAAATCGCAGAAGGCACGTTGTATTAGGGATCGCAATCCTCGTCGTGGGGCTGGTGGTCGCCATCCAGCCTGTCCTGGCTGATGCCACTGCCCAGGGGGTGGCGTTGAATACCAGTGCTGGTTGTACTAACGCCAATCTCGACATCACCCTGACCACCAGTGGGGCCACGCGCGAATACGGGTTGACCACCAATGAGGCCGGCGATGTGCTTGGCGAGTTTGAGCAAAGCACAGCTCTCGGCACCTTCAGCGGGACCTACTTCGGCTATGGGATGCCTGTTGATCCCGATCAGCCAGAGGGGACGATCATTGGCAGCTATGCCTATGTCGGTGAGACTCCCCCCAGCGCCGCTGACACGGCGGAGTTCTTTGTGCTGTACGAGTGCAGCGACAGCGGGGCCAATAACGTCCTGGACACGTGCTATGGCCCCTATGGGGCATGCCCGCAGACGGCTCAGCAGGCGCTGGCGATCACCGCCCCCGGCTGTGACGTGCTGATCAACATCCCCAGCACGGCGGTCGGCGGCACCTTCGTGGCCGATGCGCCCGTCTACTGGGAGCCGGGCGAGCTAACTAGCCCGCTGGTGACGATCCCGGCGGGCAACTCGGCGCGCGTGATCGGCCTGGACAGCACGGGCGAGTACTACAAGATCATCTGGGTGTGCGACTACGTGTGGGTGCCCAGGGCGACGCTGGGGCCGAACTACGACGCGGTGTGGAACGGCGCGCCGCTGCCAACAGCAGTGGTGGAGTAGACGATCAGGGCGAGGGATGTAGCAGGAGTAAGTCCCCAATAAGGTGAATTGTAGGGGCGGGTCTGCAAACCCGCCCCTGCGTTTGTGTTTGGACTATTGCGGCCCGCTCAAGGCCGGAAGGGAATCTGCACGGTGATGCACGTCCCGCCTTGCTCCGGGTCGCTGTCAATGGAGAACTGGCCGCTGAGCTGGCGCGCGCGCTGATCCATGTTGCGCAGGCCGAAGCTCTCCGGGTTGCGCAGTTTGGCCGGGTCGAAGCCCACGCCGTTGTCTTCGACGGTGAGCACCAGCGTATTCTCTTTTTCGCGCACCTTGACCAGCACGTGCGTGGCGTGCGCGTGGCGCGCCACATTGGAGAGCGCCTCGCGCACGATCTGGGTCAGCGAGTGGCGCTGGCGGTCGCCGAGCGTGCGCAACCTGGGCGGCACGTCCACCGTCACGTCCACGCGGGCGAAGTCGTGGAAGTGGCGGGCCAGGTTGTCCAGCCGCTGGCGGAAGGTCGCCTGCTCTTCGCGCGCCGTGCGCAGGTTGCGGATGTAGAGGCGGATGTCCTCGATGATCTGGTTGAGGTCTTCGATGATGCTCTTGTACTGCTCTTCCTGCTCCGGCGTCATGGGGAACTGCCCGCGCAGGATTTCCAGCTTCATGCCCACTGCGTAGACGGACTGGATCACGCCGTCGTGCAGTTCCATGCCGATGCGGTCGCGCTCGCGGCTCAGGGCGATCTCCTGAAGCTGCTCGGACAGGCGGGCGTTCTCGATGGCCACCGCCGCGTGATTGGCCAGCAGCACGATCAGGCGCTCGTCGTCCTCGCTGAACGGCTCGTCGTCGAGCGGGTCGGTCAGGTACAGGTTGCCCAGGCGCTCGCCGCGACTGATGATCGGCACGCCGAGAAAGCGGCGCATGATCGGGTGACCCTCCACGCAGAAACCGACCGAGCGCGGGTCTTTTGTCAGGTCTTCCAGGCGAATAGGCCCGTTGGATTCGAGCACTGCGCCCAGCAAACCCAGGCCACGCGGCTCTGGCCCCATGTGGCGCAACTGCTCCGGGAACATGCCCGAAGTGATGAAGGCGCGCAGCGTGCCATCGTCGTTGGGCACGCCCAGCGCCGCGTAACGCGCCTGCACCAGCTCGCGGGCGATGTCGGTGATAGATTGCAGCGCGCGCGGCAGGCTTAGCTCGCTGGTGATGGTCGTGGCCGCGCGGCTGAGCGCGTCGAGCATGGACGCGCTCCAATCCTGGGAATCAGTGGGTGAGTGCGAAGCAGGAGTCATGGTCGTTCACCAGGTTGACCTCTAGCGCGAATCGGATTACTATTTCCACCATAAGCGCCATAAATATAACAATAAATCGTCGCCGCTTATTGAGCCGGACAACCGCCGCACAAGTTGGTTTTCCGCGCGCCGGACACGGTATAATCTGGTCGCATCTATGTACCGTACACGCATCCTGCTTGACACAGCGCGACGGCCCGATTCATGCACCCCTTGCCGGAGAATTCAGTGACCCCTCTTCGCATCTTGATCGCCGACGACCACGCTGTGGTGCGCGCTGGTCTCAAGGCGCTTCTGGAGCAACAGCCCGATTTCGCAGTGGTAGCTGAAGCCGAGAGCGGCATTGAGGCCGTGCGCCAGGCAGTGACTCACCAGCCTGATATTGTCGTCATGGACATTCGGATGCCAGGCGGGCTGTCGGGCATCGAAGCCTGCGAGCAGATTGTCGAACAGGTGCCCGACGCCAAAGTGATCATGCTCACCTCCTACGCTGAGGATGAGCTGGTCATGGACGCCGTGCGCGCGGGCGCCGTGGGCTACGTCCTCAAGCGCGTCGGCAGCAGCGATCTGGTGGACGCCATCCGCACCGTCGGACGCGGCGACGCCCTGATTGACCCGACGATGACCAAAGCCCTGCTCGAAGAAGTGCGCCAGGCGGCCCAGGTCAAAGAAGCGTCCGCTTTCTCCGGGCTGACCCCCCAGGAAATGCGCATCCTGGCGCTGATGGTGGAGGGGCTGACCAACCGCGAGATCGCCTCGCAGTTGTTCCTCGGCGAGGGCACCGTGCGCAACTACGTGGGCAACATCCTCAGCAAGCTGCAAGTCTCCAACCGGGCCGAAGCCGCCGTCTTCGCCGTCAAGAACCACATCGAGCGCCATCTGCCCAAAGACGACGATCACCCCTGATCGTCGCCCCCCGGCGCGCGGGTCCGGCGCGCCGCGCGCCGGTCGGAGCGCGCTCCCCTGGTCAGCCAGCGCAGCACCGACAGCACCAGCACGCCCATCACCGTCGCCCCGGTCGCCAGCACGTACAGGCGTGCCCCGGTCACCAGACCAATCATGGCCACAAACCACAGCGACGCCGCCGTGGTTAGCTCGTGCACGCGGTCGTCGCGGCGGATGATGACCCCCGCCCCCAGAAAGCCGATGCCGGTGATCACGTTGGCCGCCAGGCGGGCCGCCGAGTTGTCGTCGTAGAGGCCCTGGGCCATGACCATGACCAGCGCCGAGCCGATGCCCACCATCATATGGGTGCGCATCCCCGCCGGACTCTGCCGCCACTGGCGATCCAGGCCGATCAGGCCGGACAGCACCAGGGCCACGGCCAGCGGAATCAAGGCTTCTAACTGTGCTTGAGTGGTCATGGCGGCACTCCCAGGCTTCTCACAACTATAATCGCACCCTTTGCAGGGCGGCTAGTGCCAATGATCATAGCGTGCGCGGGCAATCAGGCACACAGGCGCGGCGCGCCGAAAATGGGGCGTCACGCCCTGCTGGGGGAGCCGTGCCCGGTTCGGCTGGCGGATTTCGACGAATTTACGGAGACTTGATCTGGGAATTGTAGATCGTCGTATAATAGATGGTACAACGCTGATTCATCGCAACGGCAGTCCGAACGCTGCCGTCCCTCTGCTGCTGCCGAAAACGTGTCCTGCGCCAACCCCGACGGACCGTTTTCGGCTGTTGTTTTTCTGAGCGAGGAGATACGCTGTTCTCAGCCCGGACGCGGTGAGCTTCCCCGGCATCACCTACGAAGCGACAGGCTTCTAGTCCGCTCAGACGGGGCGGGCGCCCGCTGCAGAGGATCGCCCGCCCCAGTGCACATCCCGTCCGACCGAACGAGTTATGCATT
>CAYNHD010000123.1:0-10016 GCA_964396775.1 uncultured Thermoflexus sp.
CTGGCTAACCTGGCCGCGCTGACGGTGAGCGGGGTGACCTCCTTCGCCCTGGACGAGACGCCCGGCGCATTGACGCGGGCGCAGCTTCCGGCGCTGGTCGTCGTGCCGGAACTGGGCGGCGAGTCGGCGGGGCTGGAGCCGAGCGGGTTCAGCGCGGGCGACGGACGGCTGGTTGTGACGGTGGCTCATGTGCTGCTGCTGGCTCCACTGCCAGGTGGGGCAGGGCCGCGCGCGGCGTTCCCGGCATTGGCGGCGGCGATTGATGCTTACGTCGAGGCGCTGGCTGCCGACCCCACGCTGGGCGGGGCGCTGGCCGTCCCGCTGCGCTGCGCGGTGCGGGCGGGAGTGGTGTCCTTCGGCGGGGCGGACTATCACGGCGCGGTCTTCACGCACACGTGGACGTTGTATGTGGGGTGATTGGTGATTGGTTTTTGGTTGTTGGTTTTTGGTGACTGGTTACCAGCAGGGAATGTGAGCACCCGTGCCGCCAGGAACCGGACACCAAGAACCAATCACCAACAACTAATCACCATCAACCGAAAGGAGGGCGCATGGCTGTCACCTTCACCGTCGAAGTGGACTGGTTGGCGGACGGCACCTGGAGCGATGAGACGGCGCGCGTCCGGCAGATGCGCGCGCGGGCCGGGTTCGCGCGGGCGCGGGGGCCTGTCGCCGCGCCGGGGGTCTGCGCGCTGACGCTCGACAACGGCGACCGCCGCTTTTCGCCGGGCAACGCCGCGTCGCCGCTGGCGGGGAAGCTGCTGCCGGGGCGGGCGGTGCGCGTCCTCGCGAGCGAGGGCGGCGACACCTGGACGCTCTTTCGCGGGACGGTCGCGCGCATTGCGCCAGAGGCGGGGGCCTGGCCCGGCGCGGTGACGATCACCTGCGCCGACGGCATCGCTCGCCTGGCGCGCGCCCGTGTGAGCGTGCCGCACGCCGACACGGTGCCCGTTGACCAGGCGGTGAGCGACCTGGTGCGCGCCGTCTACACGCCGCCCGCGCTCAGCGTAGCCGATAACAGCGACTCCCTGGCCCACTACGGGCGCTCGTGGGAGCCGGAGCGCACCACCGCCCTCGATGCGCTGGCGGACATCTGCCGGGCGGTGTACGGGCGTTTCTGGGTGGCGCGCGACGGGACGGCTACCTTCTGGTCGCGCCGCCAGCAGCAGAACCCGTCGGTGAGCGCGGCGCTGGTCATCGGGGCGGGGGCGAGCGCCGCGCCCCTCGACGCGCTGGACGTGGCCCTCGACGCTGAGGGCGTGATCAACCACGCTCAGGTGACCGTCTACCCGGTCGAAACGGTGGGCAGCCTGCAAGTGTTGTGGACGGCGCGCACGGTGCTGCGCGTGGCACCGGGGCAGACGCGCACGATCTACGCGCCGTTCCACGACGAGAACGGGGCGCGTGTGGGCGCGCTGGCCGTGCTCACGCCCGTTGCGGCGACTGATTACACGGTCAACGACCGGGCCGACGGCTCCGGCTACGACTACACCAGCAGCTCGCACTTCGCGCTGAGCGCCGAGATCGAGGCGACGCGCGCGGCGATCACGCTGACCAACACGGCCATCGGCCCGCTCTACGTCACGCACCTGCAGGTGCGCGGCAAGCCGATCCGCGTCTATGACCCGATCACCCTGGACGCGGGCGATGCCAGCAGCCAGGCCGATTTCGAGGAGCGGGCGCTGGCGCTCGACCTGCCCATGCAGCCCGATCCGGTCTTCGGGCAGGCGTATGCCGAGTACTTGGTCGGGCGCTTCAAGACGCCCGCCCTGGCCGCCGCGCGGCTGCGCGTCCGCGACCGGGCGCGGATCGGCGGGGTGAGCGTCTTCAGCGTGGGGTTGATGGACAAGGTGATCGTCTCGGATGCGGCGTCGGGGCTGAGCGCGGCAGCACACTGGGTCTATGCCGTCGAGTACGAACTGGCGGCGGGCGGCTTCACGGTGACGCTGCACCTGGAGTGCGCCGACGAGCGCCGCTACGCCCTGCTGGATCGCGCCGGATATGCCGAACTGGGGAGCACAACGAGGCTGGGACTATGACCTGGACGACACCCAAGACCTGGCAGGTGGACGAGCTGCTGACGGCAGCGAACCTCAATACGCACCTGCGCGACAACCTGAACGCGCTCAAGGCCCCGCCGTCGCAGGCCATCACCCGCGACAACGGAGCCGCCTACAGCACGACCTCGACCGACTTCGTGGCCGTAGACAGCACGAATCTCAAGGCGACGCTGACCACCAACGGCGGTGATGTGCTGGTCTGGTTCTGGGGCGTCTTTCATGCCGACCAGGTGGGGCGGCGCGTCGGGCTGGACATTCGCGTAGACGGGGTGGGGCGCGTGGGAGCCGACTATGCCGGCGGGCTGCTGAACCACCGCCTGAGCACGACCATCGGCGAGGTCGTCAACCTGGGGCCGCTGGTCATCTCTGGGCTGAGCGCAGGCGAGCACACGTTCGAGCTACTGTGGAAGGCCAGCGCAGGCACGGTCACGCTGCACGCCGATTCGAGCGACCTGGACGATGCCAATGAGGTACCGGCGATGTTCGTAGCGCGGGAGATAAGCTGACCTGAATTGCGGATTTCGGATTGCGGACTGCGAATTGAAGAGCCTGGAATCCGCTATTCGGAATCCCATGAGCGAGAGCCGGGGTGAATTGCGGGTTGCGGATTTGCCAATTCGCAATTCGCAATCCGAAATACCAACGAGGGAGGTGAGTTGATGGCGGGCATGATCGATCTGGCGTTCGAGCGAGAAGCGGTGAACCTGGCCCTGCTGCACCAGGAACTGGCGGCGGCGCTCGGCGCGAAGCTGGTCGGGCTGAGCGGCAACGGGTGCGGCGTGCGCGTGCACTTGCTCGATTCCACCACGCCCGACGAGCGCAAGCTGGCGGGGCAGATCGTCGCCGGGCACGACGCGGACAAGCTGACCGCCGACCAGCAGGCCGAGCGCGAGCGGCAGACGGCGCTTGAGGCGCTGCGCAAGCCCTGGGCGCAGTGGTCGCCCGCCGACAAGGACGCGCTGCTGCGCCTGCTGGCGGGCGAGCTGGGACTGGCGGTTCTGTAATTTCGAATTTCGCATTTCAGATTGCGAATTGGCAAATCCGCAATCCGCAATTCGCAATCCGAAATCACCCAGGGCATACCGCATAGAAGGGAGAGATGCATGGACACCTGGATCGCAGGGGAAATGCTCGACGTGTGGCGGCTGTTGGGCGCGCTGCTGGGCACGCTGGCCCTGATCGCTGCGTCGCTGTGGGCGGGGGCGCGGGTCACAGAGCAGGCGCGGGCGCTGTGGCGGGCGCTGCGCGGGCACCGCGCCGAAGTAATCGCTGCGCTGGACGAGCCAGCAGACCCGCTGATCGTCCAGCTTGCCCGGCTGACGGCGGTGCCGCCGGGGGTGTGGGCGGCGTTCCTGCCCGCGTTTTTGGCGGCGCTGGCGGCGGGGCTGGATCGCGCGCTGGGGGAGAACGGCGAGACGGCGGGGCAGGCATAGATCGCGGCGGGGGAACTGAAAGGCGTATGGTGATACGCCCCTACGAATCCCCGCCGGTCTCGCGTAAGGGCGCTGCTCTGCTGCGCCCTGGGGCAAGACCAGACTTCCGAAGTCTCTTGCGGGGCAAAACGCCGCGCCCGCGATCAGTCCCTCTCTCTAGAGCGTGTTATGCGCTTTCAACTCCTATCCCCCCGCCCCTTTCCCCGCAAGCAGGGAGGGGCCACGGGGTGGGGTCAATGCGCCGCCCATGGCGTTGCGCTTCCCGCTGCGCCGGGCGCGTGGAGTGCATAACACGCTCTGGCCCGGCTGGAGAGGGGGATTCAGGGGGTGAGGCGCACTGCGCCCGCCGCAGAGTCAGACTTCCGAGGTTCTGGAAACTTCGGAAGTCTGGCGCTGTACCAAGTCGCGCCCTGGCTCCCATCGTCCTCGCAGGACTCGAAGAAGTCAACCTTGCTGAAGGAATAGTCGCCTTGCTATAATAACAATGAATAACAAGATAGAAATCTGCGAAAAAGAACACGCCCGGCATTTACTGCCATCACTATCTCCGCCGGGCCTGCTATCTTTGCGGCGTATCAGGTCGCCGCGATGAGGGAGGGATCATGACAACGGCTGCGCGCCCGAACGTCGAGCCTGCCATTGCTCGCCCGCGCGAGGAAGCGTCCGGCGGCGTGCTGGAAACGCTCGTCGTCCTGTTCAAGCTGCGGGTAGTTGCGCTGCTGCTCTTTGCCGCGCTGGGTGGCGCGCTGATCGGCAGCGCCGGTGCCCCGTCGAGCGGCGACCTGGCCCTGCTGCTGGTCACCGGAACGCTGGCGGCTGCGGGGGCGTCGGCGCTCAACGAGGTCATCGAGCGTCACAAGGACGCGCTGATGAAGCGCACGCGCCGCCGCCCGCTGGTGACGGGGCGCGTGAGCGCGCGCGCCGCCCTGCTGGTTGCGCTGGGCATGGTGATCGGCTCCAGCGCGTTCGCCTGGGCGGTGGGCAACCCCTCGCTGGCGCTGTGGCTGGCGGTGGGCGCGTTCATCTACGTGGGCGTGTACACGATCTGGCTCAAGCCGCGCAGCGCCCTCAACGTGGTCATCGGCGGAGCGGCGGGCAGCGCAGCGGTGATCAGCGGCGGGGCGGCGGTCGGCGCGTGGCGCGACCCCGGCGTGTGGGGGCTGGCGGCGCTGCTTTTCGCCTGGTCGCCGCTGCATTTCTGGAGCCTGGCGCTGGCCTATTACCCCGACTACGCGCGGGCGGGCGTGCCCATGCTGCCCGTCGTCGCCGCCAGGGAGCGTGCCGTTTTCTGGATGCTGACTCACGCCGCCGCGACGGGCGTCTTGGGGCTGGCCCTGGCCGCGCACGGGTCGCTGGGTTGGGCGTACCTGCTGGCGACGCTGCCGGCGACGCTGTGGCTGTGGCGCGCCTCCTGGGCGCTGCGCGCCGAGTACAGCGGCCCGCGCGCGCTGAGCGTCTTCAAGGTCTCCAATATCTACCTGAGCCTGGTTCTGCTGGCGGTAGTCATCGCCAGTCTGCTGTGACGGGGACGGAGCCAGGGTAAGCGGGATAGACGGGCGGCTGGGGAGCCGCCCGTCGCTTTTTGCGCGAGGTGGCAAGCGGCTCGTCGGGGCGTATGCGATATGCCCCGACACGCGCCTCTCTCCCCAAATCCCCCTCTCCAGCCGAGCTAGAGAGGGGGGCTTGAAAGCCCGGCGCGGCACATTCCCCCTCCCTGGCTTGGTGTATAGGCCGGGAAGGGGGGTCAGGGGGAGGGGCTTTCCGGCTTGATCGCGCTCCTGCGGCGACGGCAACAGGCCCCTTAAATGTCCCCCCTGGGCCTGTCCGGCGATCCTAGCGCCCGACCTTGCCGGGCAGCCAGCGCAGCAGCGCGAACCAGCCGTAGCTGAGCAGCCCTACGACAACCCCGCAGACGAGCACTTCGAGCAGGTTCAGAATGTCAGCCGGGTTGTAGCCGAAGTCCCGCTCGCCAGCGATCTTGGTGATGATCCACCAGGCCAGCAGCGCCACAAAGCCGGTGACCGCGCTCATGATCATCGCGGCGATGCTCTCCTTGCCTTTCGCGAAGAGGTAGGTCGGGCCGTTGAGGGCGGCGATGAGGCCCATGCCGAACATGAACCACAGCGTCTCGGTCGGTAGTTCCAGGACGATGTCAATGATCGCCGCGACGACGCCCGACACAACGGCGATAATCAACACCCAGAGGCCCAGCCCTGTTTCGATGCCAAGCTGGTCCAATACGCGCAGCGCCTGGCCTCCTACCCCACTGGCCTGGAACTGCGATTTACGTGGCGGTTGCGGTTGATTCTGTCCCATGATTCTGCCTCCTGGATAGGCTAAGTAATGCGCGTGCGCGCTGGACACGGAGCGGCCTGCCCCGTGCCAGAGCGATTTCATCACCTATTATTGGCACTATAGCACCATGTCACGGCGCGCACAAGAGGGGAAAACGCGGGGCATCTCGCAGCACGACTTCGTAACTGGTTATTGGCTGTTGGGTGAACAGACCCGCAGCCGAGCCGCCTTCACCAATAAACCAATCACCAAGAGCCAATCACTGCTCTTTCTCTGCGCCCCTTCTGCGGTGCGCTCTGTTCCGCGCGAACGCTCGTGCGCGAACAGTGTCACAGCGCCAGGTCGTCGCGGGGACAGATGCCCGCCACCTCGCCGAAGCCGGCAGCGATGGCGGCCAGCGTCTGCCCGGTGAGGGGGTGCCGCCAGTCCGGGGCAACCTCGGCCAGCGGCAGCGCGACATGGGCGCGCCTCAGGATGTCCGGGTCGGGCAGGGTGAGGTGCGGGCTGCTGAGCACGCAGTCGCCGAACAGGGCGAGGTCGAGGTCCATGGGGCGCGGCGCGAACTTGTCAGCGGAGCGCGCGCGGCCCAGCAGCAACTCGATGAAACGCAGCACATGGAACTTGAGCGCCAGCGGCCCGTAGTAGCCGTCGGACTCGACCAGCAGCGCCGCGTTGAGGAAGGGCGGCTGATCCTCGGCCACCCCGCCGCTCGCGCTAACCGGCAGGCTCTCGTAAACGCGCGAGATAGCGCGTACCGTCAGGTGGTAGTTCTGGCGCAGCAGGGCGACCGCGCGGGGCAGATTGCGCTCCGGCGCGATGTTCGAGCCGAGCGTGATCAGCGCCGGCGTTGCCGGGCGGAAGTCACTCAAAGTCGGCGCGCTCCCGCTCGATCTCCACGCCCACAGAGCGGGCGAAGCGCAGCGCGGCTGGCTTTTCCACGCGCACGATGACCCGATCCGCCCCGTGATCCACCACGCAGATGCGGGCGATGGCCGTCGCCAACGCCTCGACCGTGTAGTAGGCCGAGTCCTCGACGTGGGCGATGATGGCTTTGGTGATCGTGCGGTAGTTGAGGATGTCGCTCGCCTGGTCGGTCGCGCCGCCGCGCCGTGTATCGGTGAAGAGGGTCAGGTTAATCAGGATGTCCTGCTTCTTCTCGCGTTCCCAGTCGTTCAGGCCGATGATGCCGCGCAGCAACAGGTCGCGCACGATGATCTTGTCCAGGGCCATGAGTCCCTCACCGGTCTCAAACAGCGGGCAAGTCTGCCCGGATCATACCCTGCGGGCCGGGCGCGCGCCAGCGAGCGCGCCGCGCAGGCGTGTGCGAAGGTTGGTCAGGACACAGTTGACGCCGCCGAACAGCCTCACCCCCAGCCTCGTTGCGCTCGGCTCGCCCCCTCTCCGCGTCGTGGAGAGGGGCTTCGGCCAGCGCACAGCCCGCCCGTAGGGGCGTATTGCTATACGCCGTACCAACTTAAGCCTGGCTGCGCACGCCTCTCCCCCTAAATCCCCCTCTCCAGCCGAGCTAGAGAGGGGGACTTTGACCGCCGGATGGGACGGTTTCCCCCTCCCTGGCTTGGCCGGGGAGGGGGCCAGGGGGAGGGGCGTTCCGCCCGTACCGCGCACTCAGAAGCCTTAAGTTGGTGCGCATGGGCGTATTGCTGTACGCCCCTACGGAGACATTTCGCCAACAGGATCACACGTAGAGAGGGCCGTGAGGCGCGTCAGCGCCGAGCGGGGGTGAGGCCAGCCACCGGACTTCACAAGACTTGCCTGAGCTTACTGAGGTGCAGAGCACACAGAGAAAAACCAGGAGTTCTTTACCTGTCTTTCCTCCGCGCTCTCTGCGCCTCTGCGGTTCAGGAATCCCGCTCCTATATCCAGATACCCCCTACTTCAGCGCGCCGACGAGGTGCTCGCCGCCGTCTACCGGGATCAGCGCGCCGGTGATGTAGTCGTTGCGCGCCAGGAAGACGACCGTCTGCCCCACGTAGTCGGGGTGCCCGGTGCGGCGCAGCGGCACGCGCTCGCCGAGCGCCTGCCACCTCTCCCCATGCGGGTCCATGCCCGGCGGCGGCAGCACCGCTCCCGGCGCGATGGCGTTGACGCGAATATCCGGCCCCAGCTCGTAGGCGGAGACTCTGGTCAGGTGGATCAGCCCGGCCTTGCTGACGCCGTGCTGTACGAAGCTGCGCCAGGGATGCAGGCCGCTGAGATCGGCGATATTGACAATGAGGGCCGGCTCATCTGCCGGGCGCTGGGCGCGACGCATGAGGCGGGCGGCGCGCTGCGTGCACAGGAACGGCGCGCGCAGGTTGACCTGCAGCACGTCCTTCCAGTCGTCCAGCCCGATCTCGTCGAACGGCTGCTTGACGAAGCTCGCCGCGCTGTTGACCAGCACATCCAGCCGCCCGAATTCCTCGCCTACGGCCTCGAACAGCGCGTCAATCTGCGCCGGATCGTGCAGGTCGGCCTGGATGGGCATGGCCCGCACGCCCAACGACTTGATCTCGGCCACGGTAGCGCGCGCCGCCGCCTCGGACGTGCCGTAATGCACGGCCACGTGCGCCCCTTCGCGGGCCAGGGCCAGGGCGATCGCCTTGCCCACGCGATGCGCGCCGCCCGTCACGACGGCGACTTTGTCTCGCAGGTCCATCGGGTGCCCCCTCTTGGGTGATTGGTGGTTGGTTATTGGTTATTGGTGATTGGTTTTCAGTTGTCGGTTGTCAGGAGGTTGTGAGGCGGGAGACTAAGCTCCGGCGTCTTGACCCAAACTGACAACGCCAGCCTTCGATCACACGCGCTCTCTGATCACTGATAGCCGATCACTGATAACTGATTACCGATAACCCCGATCCTGCCCGACCAGACTACCACAAACCAACAACCAACCACCAACAACCGCTGACAGCTACAACCCTGCCAGCCGGTAGAATTCCTGGACGAGGGCCGGATCGGTGCGGAACTGGCCGCGTTTGGCAGTGGTGACCATGTTCACGCCGTGCTTCTTGACGCCGCGCAGGGCCGCGCAGCTATGCTGCCCCTCGACGACGACGATTACGCCAAGCGGGTCGAGGTGCTCCTGCAGCGCATCCGCGACCTCGTTGGTCAGGCGCTCCTGCACCTGCAGGCGGCGGGCGAACATGTCCACGATGCGCGGGATTTTGCTCAGGCCGACGACCTTATCGCGCGGGATGTAGGCGACGTGCGCCTTGCCGGTGAAGGGCAGCATGTGGTGCTCGCACATCGAGGTGTAGTCAATGTTGGCTACGACGATCATCTCGCCCTCGCCGTATTCGACCTCGAACAGGGCGTTGTTGATGATCGTGGCCACGTCCTGGCGGTAGCCCTCCAGCAGCTCGTCGTACATCTTGGCGACGCGGTGCGGGGTGCGCAGCAGGCCGTCGCGCTGCGGGTCTTCGCCGACGTTGAGCAGGATGAGCCGCACGGCTTCCTCGATCTCCGCCTTGGGGTTGAACGCCTCGAACTCGGCGGTGGCGATGCGCTCGGCGATCTCGTAGATACGCCCGTGCCGGTTCCCGTTGCCGTCCGTGTGCTGCTTGCCGTTGCTGCTCATGGCTACCATCCTTTTGGGGCGATATGACTCTGCCAGCGCATTCCATATCCTTAGATGCTGCAACAGTTCCTAAGGTGCCAGACATTGATGAGCGGACTGTTAGCGCCCGCCCAGAGTCGCGTGAGATTTCTCTGATGATTATCTCAAAAATTGCACCGTGTGGCGAAAGTAGAGCGCCACAGACTTCCAAAGTCCGGCAGACCGCGCAAGTCCCCCTCCGCGTTTGGGCACAGGACGGCGCTATGCTACACTACGGGCCAGGGGGGCAGCGCGCGCTGCCCGGCTCACAAGGATCACGATCATGAGGGAGAGGCTGTCCACTCTGGGGTTCCGCCTGCGCCTAGCGCTGACCATCCTGGCGCTGGCCCTTTTCGTTATCTTCCTGCTGCAGAACACCGCCGCGATGCGCGTGCACTTCCTCTTCTTCGAGGCGGACATCGCCATCGCCATCGTCATCGTCGTCACGTCGCTGCTGGGCTTCATCGGCGGCGTCCTGCTGGCGCTCAACTGGCAGCGCCAGCGCCACAAGGGGCAGGCGTCGAAGGGGTTGGGCGAGGGGAGCTAGAGCGTGTTATGCACTCCATACGCCCGGCGTACCGGCGTAGCGTGCAGGGCACGGCGCATGGGTAGCGCCCTGACCCCACCCTGTAG
>CAYNHD010000124.1:0-2444 GCA_964396775.1 uncultured Thermoflexus sp.
AGTTTTCAAAACTTCGGAAGTCTGTCCGCGCCCTCCGCGCCTCTGCGATGATGTTTTGCCCTACAGGCCGAATACGCCCTATCCCTGCCCCGATGGTGCGCGCCCCTACACGATCCGCTCGCGGATGGCGGCGCTGGCATAGTCCAGGATGGAGACGACGATGGCAATGGCCAGCACAGCGACGCCCGCCTGGTTGTAGCGCAGCAGGTTGATCTGCTGCTGGAGCAGGAAGCCGATACCGCCGCCGCCGACGAAGCCGATGATCGTGGACATGCGCACGTTGATGTCCCAGCGGTACATGGTGAAGGCAATGTACGACGGGACGATCTGCGGCACGACCGCGTAGACGACGGTCTGCAGGCGATTGGCGCCGGTGGACTGGATCGCTTCAATCGGCCCGGCGTCAATGTTTTCGACCTGCTCGGAGTAGAGCTTGCCCAGCGAGGCGATGGAGTGCAGGGTCAACGCCAGCACGCCAGCAAACGGCCCCACGCCCACCCAGATGACGAAGACGATGCCCATGATCAGCGGCTCGATGGAGCGCAGCGCGTTGAGGATCGTCCGCGAGGTGTTGTAGACGCTCATGCCCAGCGGGAACGCCACCTGCGTCCCGGCCAGACCAGCAGCCAGCCCGCCAAGCACGCCCCCGATCAGGGACGACTTGGCCACGTAGGTGCGCATCTCGAACAGCCCCAGGTCAATCATGGCGCGAGAGGGGGGGCGTTCGTCCACGATGGCGCGCAGCAGGTCAATGGCGTAGGCGGTGATGGCAAAGGCCAGCAGCGCGCCCACCACGTAAGCCAGCGTGTGGATCATCTGGTCTACATCGGTGCGGTCGCGCTTGGGCTTGCGCGCGCCCGGCACCAGATAGTACACCTCGACGGCAAGCTGCCCGCCGAGCGCGGCGGCGACGACCGGCGTGAGCAGTCCGAGCAGCACTGCCTGCGTGCCGAAGAGGGCGGTCATGGCCAGCAAGATCGCCCCGCTCAGCGCGCCCAAGACCGCGCCCAGCACGTTGCTCAGCGGCGAAAAGACGTGGCGCATGGGGCCGGCCACCAGGTTCGCGCCCAGCGACGACAGCCACATCGCCCCGCCGATGGCGGCCAGTGTAGCGATGATCAGGTCTGTCAGCGTGCCCAGCGTGCCGACGAAATTGCCCAGGTCGGCGAGCAGGCCAGTCTGGAGCTTGCCGCCCAGCCAGATGCCCGCGCCTCCCAACACTCCCACGATGAAGACCAGCACCGCCACCAGCAGGGCGTTGAGGGTGATCGAGCGCACCCGTCGGGCCGAACCCGCCAGCGGCAGGCGGCCCAGCGCATACGACACAAACGCGAATCCGGCCAGCGCGCCCGCCGATCCGCCCAGGCCCGGCAGCACGTCTTCGCCCCAGCGCACGCCCAGCTGGCCCAGCGGCCCCAGCACCTGGTAGCCGAGCCATCCGCCCACCGGCAGCAGCACAAAGCCGACGAGGACGTTGCCCAGCGGCAGCGTGATCTGGCGCATCAGGTTGCGCGCGGCGATGAAGCTGAGCACCACGGCGACCGGCAGCGCCAGCGTGGTCGCCATCAGCGCCAGGAAGATCGTCTCGATCATCTTGTCAATGACCGTCTTGGTAGTATCGCTCAGGCGTGGCCAGCCGCTTGGCACGGCTGCCTGAATCTCAACCTGGTGCGTCTGACCGCTCAGGCCGCGCCCCCGGGGCACCTTGACGGACACTTTGAAATGCCCGTCGCTGTCCACATCGAAGACCGACTCTTCGCTCGCCTGGGCATCAGCCGCATCGCTCTTCACCAATCGGAAAGGCAAGTTCTGCTGGCCTTCACGGTAGAGTTGGATGCGGGCGATGGCGTCAGCGGGGAAATGGAAGCCCTCAACCGTGACCACTTCATCCGAGTCGGCGCAGGGTGGGGTGAAAATAACATAAGCCTCGTCGCCGGTGTCGGCGCGGCCCTCCGGCAGGTCCCCTTCAGGGCAGCCGATGGCAAACTCCACGAAGAACGAGCGGTTCTCGCGGTCGCGGGTGAACAGATCGGGCGAGAGTAGCTCGCGCATGGCGCGCTGCACCGATGCCTGGCGCACCGGGTCTTGCACTTCGTCCAGGCTGATGTCGGTTGTCGTCCAGCCATAAGCATAGATGACCACGCCGATCACGATGCCCAGGACCAGCAGCAACCGGCGCAACGCCGAACGGGAGGATCGCGGCACTTTGTTGGTCATAGCTCCCCCTAGGCGATCTCTACGCGCACGGCATCTTCGCCGTAAATGTCTTTGAAGCGCCTGTCGTCAATCTCTTCAGGCAGCCCGTCGAACTCCATGCGGCCATCCTTGAGGGCGATGATGCGGTCGGCGTAGGTGCGCGCCAGGCTGAGGAAGTGCAAGCTGCACAGGATGGTGATGCCGTCCTCTTTGTTGAGCAGCTCCAGGTACTTCATCACCGAATGCGA
>CAYNHD010000124.1:2544-10014 GCA_964396775.1 uncultured Thermoflexus sp.
ACCGGCGCGCGGCGCACCAGGTTGAACTGCTGGAAGATCATGCCGATCTTGCGGCGAATCTGGCGCAGTTCCTCGTCGGTGGCATCGGTGATGTCGGTGTCGTTCCAGATGATGCGCCCCTCGGTCGGCTCGATCAGGCGGTTGATGCAGCGCAGCAGCGTAGACTTGCCCGATCCGCTCAGCCCGATGATGACCAGGAACTGGCCGTCCGGCACCTCGAAGCTCACATCTTGCAGCGCGCGCACGCCGTTGTCGTAGATTTTGGTCAGGTGTTCGATCTTGAGCATCAGCGTCTCCGCCGGGTTAAAAAGCGGGCAGAGGAGTCACCTCGCTCTGCCCGTCGGTGTGGTAACGAAAGGGAAAGGAACTAGCCGAAGATGTCCTCTTCGGTCAGACCAAGTACGGTGAACAAGCCGCGCACGATGTCGAACGTCGAGTCTTCAATCGGCTCCAGGCCAGTCCAACTGTAGGCCGTGGCCAAAGGAGACGCTGACCAGCTTTCCGTGTCTTGGGCATACGCGACCAACGCATCAACAATCGCAGCCCGTATATCCTCGGGGAACTCTGGCCCAAAGCTGAGTGTATCATTCGGGATCGGAGCGCTCAGGCGCAGGATGCGAACCTTGTCAACAACATCCGGTGCAGTCTCGCGCACGGCACGGCGCGCGTCCTGGATCATAATGTCGCCGACATAAAGCTCGCCATCTGCGCCGATGTAGGACTCATCAATGGACAGGTCGTATGGCTCGGGCAGGTCGCCGGATGCCCAGGGCGCACCGGGCACGACAGGAGGGCTAAAGTAGACTGTGCCGAAATCGGCTTCGCCGTTGTAGACCGCCAGCACGGTCTGGTTGTGACCGCCTGTCTGAACCTCAGCGCCGGGGACAATACCAGCCTGGCCCAATTCAACCGCAGGGAAGAGATACCCCGAGGTTGAGAGCGGATCGCCGTAGGCCCAGGTCTTGCCAGCGAGATCGCCAAAAGTGTAGATATCGCTGTCGCGGCGTACCAGGTAGGCAGCCCAATAAACCGCCCAACCGCGACGCTCAGCCGCCATTGCCACATCTACGCCGCAGCGATTGTTGGCGATGACGTAGCCCGCCGCCGGGATGAAACCCATCGTCCTGTCAGGCGCGGCGCACATCGCCTCGATTACCGCGGCGTAGGCGGTTGGCACGGACACCTCGAACGTATAACCCGTCAATTCTGAGAGCGCCTGTTCCAGTGCGTCACCGCTTTCGACAATAAGCTGTGCCTCACTGGATGGCACGAAGTACACCTCAATGGGGTTGCCTTCGCTGCCTATCGCGTCCTGGGCAGTCGCTCCAGGGACGAGCGTCAAGGCTGGCAGCGCCATCATGACGACCATCAACAGAGAGAATGCTTTTTTCATGCTTAGCTCCTCATAAACTCAATGACCCGTCCAGATCGCCCAGTGGCACCGTATGCCGGGCATGTGGTTGCCCATCAGTGTAACGGAGCGGTGGGGTTCGCGCAAGCAGAATACTGCCGTATCTTCGCGCTCAGCGCCGCCGCTGCCAGCGCGCCCACAGTGTGCCGAGCGTCGCTTCCAGCCGCGCCTCAAAGACCGGCCCTAGAGAGGTGGTCACGTCGTCGTGGTTGGGGAGGACGGCATAGGGCACCGCCGTGCCGCGCACGTCAATCGTCTCCGGGTCAGCAGCAGCCAAGTCGTGCCAATCTACATCCCTGTACAGGCGCTCCAGCTTGGCGTCCGGCAGCCCGTGCTCCAGGATGCTATCCGGCTTGTCCGGGTTGAAGCGGCGGCGGTTCTTGCGCAGCGATTCTTCGTAGGGCACGTCAATGAAGAAGATGGCCGCCTGCTTCAGCACGGCGTCGCTCAGGTGCCGGTACGCCGCGCGATAGCCGCCGTGCTCGCCGCCGCGCGAGAACTCGATGAGTACGGTATGCGTCGCGTGCAGGTCGGGCGCGTCGCGCAGCAGCTTGTCGTATTCCAGGCTCAGCCGCTCGATGAGCAGGTGCCACAGGTCGTTGTGGACGAAGTATCCATCGGGGTCAGTGTGCAGGCGCGGGCGGCCCAGCCTGTGCTCCAGGATGTGATCTTCCTCGAACCACGTCCACAGCATGGGAAAGTCGTCCAGCTCGTGCAACGCCCCGATGTGGAAGCGAGCGCGCCGCTCGTCGTCGGGCAGACCCTGCAAGAAGTGGATCAGTTCGCTCTTGCCAGCCGCCGGGCGGCCATTGAGAATGAGAATCGGGAAGATATCGGTCATTGCCTGCTCCCGGAAGCTCACTGGCTCTGGGCAATCGCCGTGTCAATCAGCGACTGCTTGAGGTCCCACAGCCCCTGGGTGAGTGAGACGTGGTAGATATGCGGGTTGACCAGTCGCAGCACGCCAGGGTCGAGCCGCTCGGTGTCGGCGCGGCGCAGGGCGCGTATCTCCTCGATGGTGGGCAGGTCGTAAACCAGCCGCCCCTCGCGCAGCACTTCGACCAGCAGCGGCTCGATCTCGGAAATCTCCTCGCGCGCCAGCGCCCGGCATTTGGTGTGGTCGGACGGGTGGCGCAGCACCAGCCGGTCGGCGCTGCGCGGGTCTTCGTCCTCCAGGCTGAGCAGGTCGGCGGTGGCTTTGCCGCGCTCGTCATAGACGCGCCAAACGTGCTTATGGCCGGGGTTGGGCGTCTTATCCGGCGAATCCGACAGCTTGATCGCCGGCACCCACTGGCCGTTGTCGCACACGGCCACCAGCTTATACACGCCGCCCAGGGCTGGCTCGCCCCACGACGTGACCAGCCGCGTCCCTGCGCCAAAGGACAGCCGCTTGATCAGGTGATCGGCGTCGAGGCCCCAGCGCGGCGCTTCGTCGCGAATCTGGGTGATGATCTGCCAGATGACCAGTTCATCGAGGTTGTTGGAGAGCACGATGGTCGTGTCTGGGAAGCCGGCGTCGTTGAGCATCCTGGCCGCCTGGATGCTCAGGTAGGCCAGGTCGCCGGAATCCAGGCGGATGCCGACCGGCTGGTGCCCCTTGCGGCGCAGTTCCTCGAAGACGGTGATCGCGTTGGGGATGCCGCTGCCCAGAGTGTCAATGGTGTCTACCAGCAGCAGGCAGTCGTCGGGGTAGAGGTCGGCGTAAGCGCGGAACGCGCCTAGCTCGCCCATGCCCAGCGCCATGAAGACCTGAACCATGCTATGGGCGTGCGTGCCTTTGGGCGCGTAGCCAAGCACGCGCGAGATGCCCACGTTTGACGAGAAGTCCGCCCCGCCGATCAGCGCCGCGCGCGTCCCGGCGTTCGCGCCCCGGTCGTGGCCGCGCCGCACGCCAAACTCCAGCAGCAGCCGCCCGCGCCCGCTGAAGTGCATCCGCGCGGCTTTGGTGGCGATCAGCGTCTGGTAGTTGAGGTGGTTGAGCAGCGAGGTTTCGAGCAGTTGGGCGGGCACCATCGGCCCCTGCACGACGGTCAGCGGGACGTTGGGGTGCACGACGCGCCCCTCGGGGATGGCGTGCAGGGTCAGGCCCTCGAAGGTGCCGTTGGCCCCCAGCCAGCGCAGGAAGTCGTCGGCGAAGAGGCGTTCGCCGGTGCGCCCGCGCTGCCCGCGCAGGTATTCGATGTCCTCGACGGTCAGGTGCGCCTCGGCCATCCAGTCGAGCAGCCATTCCAGGCCAGCGTTGACGCAGTAGCCGGCTTTGTGCGCGCCGTAATCGGGATAGTCGCGGAAGAAGTGATCGAACTGCACTGTCTTCTCGTGCAGGCCCGTCCGGTAGTAAAGCTGGGCCATCGTCAGTTGGTAAAAGTCGGTGAAGAGGATGCCCTCCGCCACGCGACGCTGTGCTTCTTTCACCGGTGACTCCTTGTGCACGTCTGGTTGTCCTTTGCCTCCATTATCCCCCATCCGCGCTGGCATTGCATCCTTCAGGAAGGATGCTTCTCATAGGGGTGCTGTTGACGAATTTTCCGCACGCCGGTTTCGTAGGGGCGCTACCTGCTGCGCCCCCGTAGGGCGTATGGCAATACGCCCCTACGGAGAGATTTCGCCAGCAGGATCACTGGCGGGGAAGGGACAGGCTTCTCCCCTTTCCCTGCTTGCGGGGAAAGGGGCCGGGGGATAGGGGTTGAAGAGTGCATAACACGCTCCAGCCTTGACACCGCCCGGACAGTCTGCTAAATTCCACACAGATACCCCCTCCCCTATGGGGGTGGGGTACAGCGGAGTGACTCATGGACGACAAAACACGATCCGAGGCGATCCATCGCCTGAAAAGCGTCGCCGGGCACGTCAACGGCATCATTCGGATGCTCGAAGACGACCGTTACTGCATTGACGTGATCAAGCAGATTCAGGCCACTCAAACCGCCCTGGCCCGTGTCAGCGAGAGCATCCTGGAGGCGCACCTGCGCACCTGCGTCACCACTGCCATCCAGGGCGATGACGTGAGCGAGCGCGAGCGCCTGCTGTCCGAAGTCGTCGAAGTCTACCGCCACACCAACAAGCCCTGACGTTGCACCCTTCAACACACCCATCAAGGAGAGTAGGACATGCCTGCCAAGACGTTCCAGGTCCCCAATATTCACTGTGGCCACTGCGTCATGACCATCAAGAACGAGGTGAGCGAGCTAACCGGCGTCAGCCGCGTGGACGCCGACAAGGACACGCGCATGGTCACCGTTGAATGGTCCGATCCGGCCACCTGGGAGCAGATCAAGGGCCTGCTCGTGGAAATCAACTACCCGCCCGCTGAACAGAACTGAGCGCAGTCTCAGTGCGATGAGGACAGTGGTCAATGAAGTTGCAATCGGTCATCACATGCCCTCACTGTGGGTTCGCCAAAGAAGAGACCATGCCAACGAACCGCTGCCAGTTTCTCTACCAATGCACGAATTGCGGCGCGATCCTGCGGCCCCAACCGGGTGACTGCTGTGTATTCTGCTCTTATGGTAGTACAGTATGTCCACCCAAGCAGCAGGAAATGGGCGCGTCCTAGTGAGGAACCTATGCCTGAGAAGACGCTCACTCTGCCCGTCACCGGCATGACCTGCGCCAACTGCGTAGCCACTGTCGAGCGCAACGTGCGCAAGCTGGATGGCGTGCGCGAGGCCAACGTCAACTTCGCCAGCGAGAAGATCAGCCTCATCTACGACGACTCGTTGCTGGAGGCGGGCGATATTGTCAGCCGCATCCGCAAAGCCGGCTACGACGTGCCGCAGCAGACGGTAGACCTGGCCGTGACTGGCATGGACTGCGTGAACTGCGCGGCCAATGTCGAGCGGGCGCTGAAGAAAGTGGACGGCGTGCTCGATGTGCAGGTCAACTTCGCCAGCGAGCACGCCCTGGTTACGCTCGCGCCGGGTGTCACCCGCCAGGCGCTTGTCGCCGCCGTCGAAAAGGCAGGCTACGGCGTGGTGCAGGCGGAAGACGAAGACGCCCTGGAGGACGCCGAAGCTGCCGCGCGCCAGGCTGAGATTCAGCACAACCTGCGCCGCGTGATCGTCGGCGCGCTGTTTACCCTGCCGCTGTTTGTGCTGAGCATGGGCCGCGATCTTGGCCTGTTCGGCCACTGGGTGCACGAGGGATGGGTGAATTGGCTGTTCTGGGCGCTGGCTACGCCCGTCCAGTTCTGGGTCGGGCGCGATTTCTACGTCAGCGCGGTCAAGTCGCTGCGCGGCGGCTCGGCCAATATGGACGTGCTGGTTGCGCTGGGGTCGAGCGTGGCCTACTTCTACAGCGCCGTGATCACACTGGGCCTCATGAGCGGCCACGTCTACTTCGAGACCTCGGCGGCGATCATCACCCTGATCGCCACCGGCGGTCTGCTGGAGACCATCGCCAAAGGGCGTACCAGCGCCGCGATCAAGGCGCTGATGGGCCTGCGGGCCAAGACTGCCCGCGTGGTGCGCGACGGGGTGGAGCAGGACATCCCTGTTGAAG
The DNA here is from genome assembly GCA_964396775.1 of uncultured Thermoflexus sp. Lineage (GTDB taxonomy): Bacteria > Chloroflexota > Anaerolineae > Aggregatilineales > Aggregatilineaceae > UBA2029. Next base: position 8,453 of record CAYNHD010000124.1, read on the forward strand.
CGGTGCGCGTCGGCGATCTGGTGCTGGTGCGGCCCGGCGAGAAGATTCCGGTGGATGGAGTCGTGCGCGACGGACACAGCGCCGTTGACGAGAGCATGATTACCGGCGAGAGCCTGCCGGTGGAGAAAGCGCCCGGCGACGCCGTGATCGGCGCGACGATCAACCGTCAGGGCTTGCTCACCTTCGAGGCGACGCGCGTCGGGCGCGAGACGGCGCTGGCGCAGATCATCCGGCTGGTCGAGCAGGCGCAGGGCAGCAAAGCGCCCATTCAGCGCCTGGCCGACCAGGTGTCGGCCATCTTCGTCCCGGCGGTCGTCACCATTGCCCTGATCACCTTCGCCATCTGGATGATCGGCACGGGCGAGCTGGCCCCGTCGCTGGTGCGCATGATCGCCGTGCTGATCATCGCCTGCCCGTGCGCGATGGGCCTGGCCACACCGACCGCGATCATGGTCGGCATGGGCAAGGGGGCCGAGACGGGCATCCTCTTCAAGAGCAGCGAGGCGCTAGAGCGGGCGCACAAGCTCACCGCCGTCGTCCTCGACAAGACGGGCACGCTCACGCGCGGAGAGCCGAGCGTCACCGATTACGTGGTCAGCGAGAACGCCGGCTTCGATGGCGACTCGCTGCTCAACCTGGCGGCGAGCGCCGAGCGCGGCAGCGAGCATCCGTTGGGCGCGGCCATCGTCCGCGCGGCGGAGGCGCGCGGCCTGGCCCTCAGTCAGCCGCAGCGTTTTGAGGCCGTCGCCGGGCAGGGCGTGCGCGCGGACGTGGACGGTCGCACGGTGCTGCTCGGCAACCTGTCCCTGATGCGCGCCCACGATGTGCACCTCAATGGGCTGGAAGCAGAGGCGCTTCGCCTGCAAAGCGAGGCCAAGACCGCTATGTGGGTTGCGGTTGACGGCGTGGCCAGCGGCGTGATCGCCGTCGCCGACACACTCAAGGATGGGGCGGTCGAGGCGGTGCGCCAGATGCGCGAGCTAGGGCTGACCGTCGCCATGATGACCGGCGACAACCAGGCGACCGCCGAGGCCATCGCCCGCCAGGTGGGGATCGAGCGCGTCTTCGCCGAGGTCGAGCCGGGCGACAAGGCCGCCTACGTCAAGCGCCTGCAGGACGAGGGCTACCTGGTAGGCATGGTCGGCGACGGGATCAACGACGCGCCGGCGCTTGCTCAGGCCGACGTGGGCATCGCCATCGGCACGGGCACGGACGTGGCGATGGAGGCTGCTGACGTGACGCTGATCAGCGGCGACCTGCGCGGTGTGCCGCGCGCCATCGCCCTCAGCAAGAAGACGGTGCGTGCCATCAAGGAGAACCTGTTCTGGGCCTTCGCCTACAACGTGACGCTCATCCCGGTTGCGGCGGGCGTGCTGGCCCCCTTCGCCTGGGCACCCGACATCCTGCGCCGCCTGCACCCGATCCTGGCGGCGCTGGCGATGGCCCTCAGCGATGTCTTCGTCATTGGCAACAGCCTGCGCCTGCGCCGGATGAAGCTGCACTAGATCGTATCTCATTTCTGGGGCAAAAGATCACCGCTGAGGCGCAGAGAGCGCAGAGAA
>CAYNHD010000125.1:0-9941 GCA_964396775.1 uncultured Thermoflexus sp.
GGCCATGGTCTCTGCTGGCGTGTACATGATCGTGCGCATGTTCCCGCTGCTGAGCGCGGGCGCGGACTTCCACCACTTCGACTACAACACGCCCATGCTGCTGATGGGCATCATCGGCAGCGTGACGGCGCTCGGCGCGGCGGTGCTGGCCCTGGGGCAGAGCGACATCAAGCGCATCCTGGCCTACTCGACGATCAGCCAGCTTGGCTACATGGTGGCCGCGCTGGGCATCGGCGCGTGGGTGGCGGCCGCTTTCCACCTGATCAACCACGCTTTCTTCAAGGCGCTGCTCTTCATGGCTTCCGGCTCAGTCATTCACGCGATGGAGCACGGCGAGCACAACGCCCACGAGCGCGGGCACGGCCCCGACCACCACGAGGAGCCGGACGGCCTGATTATGGACTACTGCGCGCCGCCCAACGACGTGCAGCGCATGGGCGGGCTGATCCACCGCCTTCCGGTCACGGCGATCACGATGGCCATTGGCGGGCTGTCGCTGGCTGGCTTCCCGCTGATCACGGCGGGCTTCTGGTCGAAGGACGAGATCATCGCCGAGGCATGGCACGGCATGAGCGAGCACCCGTTCCCGCTGTTCGTGTTGCTGCTGCTGCTGGTGACGGCGGCGCTGACCGCCTTCTACACCGCGCGCATGTGGTTCCTCACCTTCTGGGGCAGGCCGCGCACGCCTGCCGCGCAGTACTCCGGGCTTGGCTCGCTGCGCAAGGCGTGGGTCGTGTGGTGGAACAAGCGCCGCTGGAGCGCGGACTACAAGCTGATGCAGGAGCCGATCACCCGGCGCGACCGCCTGTCCTTCAACCAGATGGAGGCTCCGCTGGTGGTGCTGGCCTTTTTCGCCATCACCGCCGGCTTCATCGGCATTCACGCCGACCTGGTGGGCAAAAACCCGCTGCACGACTTCCTGGGTGGGACGCTGCTGGAGCACCCGGCAGCCATCCCCTTCAACTTCGCGCCGATGCTGGTGAGCATGATCCTGGCCGTCGGCGGGCTGACGCTCGGCTGGTGGGTGTACGGTCGCCGTCCGGTGCAAGTCGGGCAACCCGATCCCACGCAAGTGGCGTTGGGGCCGGGCATCTGGGCGATGTTGCAGAACCGCTTCTATATAGACATCCTCTACCGGCGTTACCTGCTGCGCCCGGCGGAGTGGTTCGCGGAGCACATCGTCATCCAGGCGATTGACAAAGAGACGATTGACGGCGTGCTGGAGACTATCGCCGAGACCTTCACCTGGCTGGGCGAAGCCTTCAAGCGTTTCAACACGGTAGTCATTGACGGGACGATTGACGGGCTGAGCGCGTCGCTCTACCGCTTCGCCGGCTGGTTCCGCCAGACGCAGACCGGGCGTGTGCAGCAGTATTTGCTGCTGGCGACGCTGGGCCTGCTGGCGATTGGCACGTTGTTCCTGATCCAGGTGAGATAACGCGGCGTCCTGCTCTGCCGCCCCGCGCCCGGCTGACTGGCTGGCGCGGCGGGGCGCGGGGCCTGCGCGCGGCGCCGGTGCTACTCCGGTGAGAAGGAGAAACACACGCAGATGACTGATGTTCTGCCCCTCGACTTTCTGACCACGATGACCCTGCTGCCGATTGTCGGCGCGGTGGTGGTCTTCATTCTCCCGCGAGGGCGCGAGCGCCTGGCGCGCTGGATGGCGCTGATCATCAGCCTGGTGGTGATGGTCATGGCCATTGGCGTCTTCTACGATGTCCAGGCCAACCCGCCCGGCGCTGGCCAGTGGTCCTTTGAAGCGCAGGCGCAGTGGTTCCCACAGATCAACGCCTCGTGGCATGTGGGCGTGGACGGGCTGAGCGCCACCATGGTCCTGCTGACCGGCCTGCTTGTCCCGCTGGCCATCCTGATCTCGTTCGAGATTGAGGATCGGGTGCAGGCGCATATGGCCCTTTTCCTCTTTCTGGAGACGGGGCTGCTCGGCGTCTTTGTGGCGCTGGACATGATGATCTTCTTCGTCTTCTGGGAGATCGGGCTGGTGCCGATGTACTTCCTGATCTACCTGTGGGGCGGCGAAAACCGACGCTACGCGGCCAACAAATTCTTCCTGTACACGATGGCTGGCTCGCTGGGGTTGCTGCTGGCGACGCAGCTTGTCGGGCTGACGGTCGAGAGCTTCGACATCCCGGTGATGCTACAGGAATGGCCGCGCTACCTGATGCGCGGCGGCGAAATCCTGGGCGTGGACGTGAGCATCGTCAAGTACTACGCCCTGCTCGGCTTCACCCTCGCTTTCCTGATCAAGATTCCGGCCTGGCCGTTCCATACCTGGCTGCCCGACGCGCACACCGAAGCGCCAACCGCCGGCTCGATGCTGCTGGCCGGCGTGCTGCTCAAGCTGGGCGCGTATGGGTTCCTGCGGCTGGCCATCCCGCTCTTCCCCAAAGAGTGGATCATCGAGCGGCAGTTGTTCAGCCTGAGCTACAACCTGGTGGACATCCTCGGCTTCCTGGCGATGGCGGGCATTGTCCTGGGCGCGCTGGGCGCGTGGGGGCAGAACGATTTCAAGCGACTGGTCGCTTACTCGTCGGTGAATCACATGGGCTTCGTCGTGCTGGGGCTGGCCGTGGCTGCGCTGATCTACGGCACGGTGTGGGCCGAGGACAACAACCAGGTCGCGCTGCTGGCTGGCGTGGCCGGGGTGGATGGCTACCAAGAGATGACCTCCACCCAGCTTACTGATGCGGTGGAGAAGGTCTATCCGGCGGAGTTGCGCCAGTCCGACCGGCAGGATGCGCGCGTGGCGCTCAACGGCGCGGTGCTGCAGATGTTCAATCACGGGCTGAGCAGCGCGGGCATGTTTTTGCTGGCCGGGGCGATCTACCACAAGGCGCACACGCGCGACTTGCGTCGCTTCGGTGGGCTGTGGCCGCTGGTGCCCGTATACGGGGCGGCGCTCATCTTCGTGAGCATGGCTTCGCTGGGCCTGCCGGGGCTGAGCGGCTTCGTGGGCGAGTTCCTGGTCGTGTCGGGGTCGTTCAAGGCGTATCCGGTCTATGTGCTGCTGAGCATGGCCGGGCTGCTGGTGACAGGCATCTACATCCTCAAGGGGATACAGAAGCTGCTGCACGGCCCGCTGAACGAGGAATGGGCCGAGTACCATCGCACGCGGCATTCGCTGGAGATCGAGCGGCGCGAGGTGATCGCGCTGGCACCGTTGATGGTGCTGATGCTGATCACCGGGCTGTATCCGAACTGGGTCTTGCAGGTGATCAACGACGGCGTGGTCCGCTTCCTGGGCGGGTAAGGAAGAGCGAGCGTGACCGGGGACGAAGTGCGCGTTGCCTTGCCCACAGAGGCGCTGGAGCGTTTCTGCCGTCGCTGGCAGATTGACGAGTTGGCTCTGTTTGGCTCGGTGCTGCGCGATGATTTCGGCCCGGACAGCGATATTGATGTGCTGGTGACGTTCGCGCCGGGGAGTGAGCGGTCACTGGACGATCTGATCGCCATGCAAGAGGAAATCGAGGCGCTCTTCGGACGCCGGGTGGACCTGATCAACCGGCGCACGATTGAGGAAAGCCGGAATTATCTTCGTCGCCGGGCGATCCTGCGCTCGGCCAAGACGATCTATGTCGCGCGATCTGGCGTATCTGCCTGACAGGTTGACGGTGCGCACCTGGACACGGCGCGGGTGTATTGTCGTAGGGGCGTATGGCAATACGCCCCTACGGGGACGCGCAGAGCAGCGCCCCTACGGAACCGGTTCGCCACCTGACGTGGACGCGGACACCTAGACTCTCCTGCACGCATAGGAGGCTTCTGCATGGTCATTACGTTTAGCGGTGTGTTGACGGGCATCCTCCTGACGCCGGTGATCGGCGCGGTGGTCATCCTCCTGCTCAAGAAGGAAGCCAAAGAGCAGGCGCGGATCGTCGCCGCCATGTCCACTGGCATTGCCCTGCTGCTGGCGCTCTTTGTCTTCTTCGGCTACAGCGTGGATAACGCCAACGCCGTCAACGGCGACGGCGGGACATACTTCGCCTATGAGGATCACGTCAAGTGGATCGAGTCGGTGGGCATCTCGTGGCACCTAGGCGTGGACGGCATCAGCGCGCCGATGGTGCTGCTGACGGCCATCGCTGGCTTCACCGGCGTGCTCATCTCGTGGGGCATCGAAGACCGCACGCGCGAATTCATGGCTTTTTTCCTGCTGCTGGTAGCGGGCGTGTTCGGCGTGTTCCTGGCCGTTGACCTGTTCGTGCTGTTCTTCTTCTACGAGCTGGCCATCTTCCCTATGTACTTCCTGATCGTCATCTGGGGCTGGGAGCAGACGCGCAAGTACGCCGCCATGAAGCTGACGCTCTACATCCTGGTTGGCTCGGTGGTGGCGCTGATCGGCATTCTGGCCCTCTACTTCAAGGCGGGCGAGGCGACGGGCGTCTACAGCTTCGACTTTGTGGACTTGCACGCGGCGACGAAGGCCGGCGTCTTCGATACGCCGTTCTCGTCGGCGTGGTCGGCGGCGACGACGGCCAAGCTGTGGTTCCCGCTGGTCTTCCTGGGCTTCGGCGTGCTGGCAGGCGTGTGGCCGTTCCACAATTGGTCGCCGGATGGCCATGTGGCCGCGCCGACCGCCGTCTCGATGATTCACGCGGGCGTGCTGATGAAGCTGGGTGCGTTCGCGGCGCTGCGCGTCGGCGTGCAATTGATGCCCGAAGGCGCGCGCGTGCACCTGCCCTGGATCGTCTTTCTGACACTGATCAACGTGGTCTATGGCGCGCTGATCGCCATGCGCCAGCGCGATTTCAAGTATGTCATCGGCTTCTCGTCGGTCAGCCACATGGGGCTGGTGAGCATGGGCTTCGCCACGATGAACCTGAAGGGCTTGACCGGCGCGGGCCTGCAAATGTTCTCGCACGGCATCATGACGGCTCTCTTCTTCGCCTGCGTGGGTATGGTCTACGACCGCGCCCACACGCGCGACATCCCCAGCCTGGGCGGGTTCGTGCAGAAGGTGCCTTGGGTGGCGGTGGCCTTCATCATCGGCGGTCTTGTCAGCATGGGGATGCCCGGCCTGAGCGGGTTCGTCGCCGAGTTCCCCATCTTCCTCGGCCTGTGGGACGGCCCGGCCTTCGACCCGGACCCGAACTGGCTGACGGGCACGTTCAACTACTACGGGCTGATCGCGATCATCGCGGCGCTGGGCATCATCATCACGGCGGCTTACGTGCTGCGTGTCGTGGGGCAGGTCTTCTTCGGCGAGTTCCACGCTGAGCGTTTCCCGCACATCGCGGCGATCACCGTCTACGACAAGATCGCGCTGGTCATCCTCGTCTTCTGGCTGGTCTTGCTCGGCGTCTATCCGCGCTTGATGGCGCCGATGATCGAGTCCGGCGTCAGGCCGATTGTTTCGATGCTGGGAGGCTGACTTGGACTTCTCGACGGACGCCCAGGCGAGCGTAATCGCTATCCTACCCGAACTCCTGATGGTGGCGCTGGCTGTGCTCGTGCTGGCCCTCGACCTGATCTGGCGGCGGGCGCAGCGCGACGGCATCGGCTATGTGGCCGGCTTCGGTCTGCTGGGGATTGCGGCGATTGTCTTCCTGGTGGGCATCCCCCCGCAGAGCGGGGAACTGAGCGATCAGCTTGTGCTCGGCGGGATGCTGCGCCATGACGACATGGCCCAGATTTTCCGGGTGATGGTGCTGCTGGCGGGCGGCATCGGCGCGCTGATCACGATGGGCATCCCCAGGCTGCGCGCGCGCGGTGACTTCTACGCCATCCTGATCGTCTCGATCATCGGGGCGAGCCTGGCCAGCGCCGCCGCCGACCTGATCATGGTCTTCCTGGCGCTGGAGACGCTCTCGATCACGCTGTACGTGCTGGCTGGCTACCTGCGCGACGATGACGCCAGCGCAGAGGCGGGCCTCAAGTACTTCCTGTTCGGCGCGTTCGCCTCGGCGATGGCGCTCTACGGCCTGTCGCTGGTCTATGGGCTGACTGGCAAGACGAACATCTACGAGCTGGGCCGCCTGGTGGCGACCAACGGCCTCAACGAGCCGCCGGTAATCATTGCCCTGGGGCTGGTCATGGTCGGCTTCGCCTTCAAGATCAGCGCCGTGCCCTTCCACTTCTGGACGCCGGATGTCTATGAGGGCGCGCCCACTTCGATCACCGCCGTGCTGAGCACGGCCAGCAAAGCGGCCAGCATGGGGCTGCTGCTGCGCTTCTTGCTGGCGGTCTTCCCGCCCGCCGAGTTGATCGGGGCCGCCGAGGCGGTCGCCGATTACAGCGGCCTGTGGGTGCAGCTTGCGGTGGTGCTGTCGGTCGTCTCGATGACGCTGGGCAACGTGCTGGCCCTGGTGCAAACGAACATCAAGCGCCTGCTGGCCTACTCGACCATCGCCCATGCCGGGTACGTGCTGATGGGCGTGGCGGCCATCTCCACCGACAAAAGCGGCGACGGCGCGGCGGCGGTGGCCTTCTACATGTTCATGTACGTGCTCTCCAATATGCTGGCCTTCGCGGTGGTCATCCTCTTCACTCAGGCGACCGGCAGCGAGCAGATTCGTGACCTGGCCGGCTTCAGCCGGCGCAGCCCCTGGCTGGGGCTGGCCATGACCCTGGCCCTGCTCAGTCTGGCGGGCATTCCCCCGGCGGCGGGCTTTGTCGGCAAGTTCCTGATCTTCCGCGCGGCGGTGGACGCCGGGCTGGTCTGGCTGGCGCTGGTCGGCGTGGCGAACGTGATCGTCGGCCTGTACTACTACCTGATCATCGTCAGGGTCATGTACATGGAAGAAAGCCCGTCCGACGAGCCGGTGCCAGTGGAGCTGCCCTTCAAGTGGGCGCTGAGCATTTCGGCGGCGGGGGTGCTGCTCTTCGGCACGATCCTGGTCACGCCGCTGCTCAACTGGGCGACGGATGCCGCGCACGCGCTCTACGTGCTGCTGTAGGGCGACCCGGTGATAAGTTAGTGAGGGCGATCCGCAGGGAAGGGATCGCCCTTTTCGTTGGGCCTGCGGTAGAATGGGGCAGAAGCGCGTCCGCGAAAGGATGGGGCGGAGCAGAGCGCTGCCACCCCTCCCCCTGGCCCCTCCCCGGCGAAGCCAGGGAGGGGGAAAGTGCCAGCCGGTTAGAGTCCCCCTCTCTAGCCTGGCTGGAGAGGGGGATTGAGGGGGAGAGGCGTGCGCCAGAGCAGCGCCCCTACCGTACCAGGGGCGACTGGCAGGGGAGGCAGAATCGGGTGAGCGGCACCATCTTGGTCACAGGAGCCTCGCGGCGCGTGGGCGGCGAGGTCGTACGGCGGCTGGCCGGGCGTGGGGTGCGTGTCCGGGCGGCGGTGGACGACGTAAACGCGGCCCTGCCCCAGGACTGGGGGAACGCCGAGGTCGCCGCCTTCGACTACGGCGATCCGGGGACGTACCCGGCGGTCTTCGCTGGGGCGGACCGGCTGCTGCTGGTCATGCCGCCCGGCGACTTCGAGTCGCAGGAGGGGCAGATCGCCCGCCTGATCGCCTACGCACGCCAGGCCGGGGTGGAGCACATCGTCTTCATCTCGGCGATGGGCACGGACAAGATTTACCTCTCGTCGCAGTGGGTGGTCGAGCAGTACCTCATGCAGTCCGGTGTGGACTACACCATCCTGCGCTCCGGCTGGTTCTTCCAGAACTTTGTCACCGATGACTCGCTGCGTGAGGACATTCGCCGGGGCGTGCTGCGCCTGCCGCTCGGCGAGGCGAAGGTCAGCAGCGTGGACTTGCGCGACGTGGCCGAGGTCGCCGTCGTCGCGCTGACTGAGAACGGGCACCGCAACCGGGTCTATTCGCTGGGCGAGCACCTGCTCAGCGCGCGCGAGCAGGCGGCGCTGCTGAGCAAAGTGCTGGGCCGCCCGGTCGTCTACGAGCCGATAAGCGAGCATGAGGCGGCGCAGGCATTGCGCGCCGCCGGCGTGGATCGCCAGGTGGCCAAGTGGTGGCGCATCGTCTACCAGCTTATGCGCCAGGGGGCGTATTCCTCGACCGCCCCCGACGTGTCGCGTGTGCTGGGCCGCCCCTCGATCCCCTTCAAGCAGTTCGCGCAGGATTACGCGCACGTCTGGCGGGTGGACGGCTAGTGCCGCTCAGGGCGACGGACGGTGACAATCGGCACGCGCTGGAGTCACCGTCTGGTGGTATGATCGGGGCAGGTTGATGAGAGAGGAAAGCTGACAATGGCCGAGCCAAAGAAGTTCCCCTGTGAGACGTGCGGGCTGCGCCGCCGCGCCGAAGCAAACCCCAACAAGTGGTGGGCGCGCCTGTGGCGCTGGCACACCGGCTGGTGCCCCGGCTGGAAGGCGTACCAGCGCCATCTGGCCGAGACCAAGCAGTAGAGTCCCCTTCTGGCGCGCGGGGGGATACATTGCCCGCCCATCCTCCAGATTGCGCATCGCAGAACCGTATGGCGAGCGGGCAGGAGAGGACTTGCGAAGTCTGCGCAGACTTCGCAAGTCTGGTCGTTGCAGCCCCCTTCAGCCGCGCAACGCAGCATCCACTTTGCCGCGCAGCAGCGGTTCCGGCGCGGCCCCCACAATGCGATCCGCGACGCGCCCGCCCTTGAAGAGCAGCAGGGTAGGGATGCCCTGCACCTGGTAGCGCATGGCCGTCTGCGGATTTTCGTCCACATTCAGCTTGGCGACCTTCAAGCGGCCCCCGTAGTCGCGGGCGAGCTTCTCGACGACGGGCGCGATCATGTGGCACGGCCCGCACCAGGGTGCCCACAGGTCAACCAGCACCGGCAGGCGGCTCTCCAGCACCTCGCGCTGGAAGGTGGCGTCGCTGACGGTGACCGGCGCGGCGGGCGCATTGGTACGCGCCGAGGATGTGGGGGAGGCGCGGTCGTCGTCGGCGGGGCGCGGCCCGCGCCCCAACAGGTGGGCGACGTGGGCGCGGAAGGCGGCGGCGCTCAGGCCCTGCGCCCGCCCGACCTCAGCGCCGTCGCGGAACAGGATCAGGGCTGGCAGCGCGTTTACGGCGCGGGCGGCGATCTGTGGGTTTTCGCCGGCGTCCATCTTGGCGACGAGAAGCCGCCCGGCGTCCGCGCGGGCGACCTCGCGCATGGCCGCGCTCAGCGACTCGTCGAGCGTGTCGCGCCACACGACGAGGGCGACCGGAAACCCGGCGTTGAGCACGCGCGCGAGGGTCTGGTCGCTGGCGGTGATCGGTGTGTCGAAGCGTGGCATGGTTTCGTTTCCCTGGTGGTCAGTGATCAGTTGTCAGTGGTCGGTTATTGGTCGTCAGCGGTCTGTGAGCCGTGCGTGTGGGACCATCGCGAAACCCTTCTCACGCGCAGTCTCCTGGTCAGGCCGATCACTCGTTTAGATGCGCGCCGGGGGCAGCCGGTTGGCCCGCGCGCGTCGAATCTGCGTTAGAATGGGAGGTCACAAAGCAAGAAATAGAATCATTTTTGCTTAGTAATTTTTGACAATTTCGGGCGATTTTGCTAGGCTTGTGCCAGAAGGCACATGCTGCCACAATAGAGCTTTGGGAGCGGGGGGCAAGCGCAGCAGACAGCCCTCGCCCCCCGTAGACGCGCAGCAGGAAACCGCCCACCATGTCGTTTCAGCGTGCGCCCCGCCTGGCTGGCCCATCGGCTTTCGCGGCAGTAGTCGGGGAGCCGGGCCTGTCGGCGCTGGTGCTGGTCCTGCTGGCAACCGGGGCGGGTCTGCTGCTCGATTTCCTGGTGACGGGGCTGCACCCGGTCTTCAGCGTGGGGCTGCTGCTGGTGAGCATACCGGTGGCCCACGCCTGGGCGCTACGCAGGACGCTGCGCATGAATCCGAAGCTGACCCCCGAATACGCGCGCAACATGGCGCTGGCCAGCGTCGCCGGGCAGGCGGGCTGCCTGACGGTGATGATCATCTTCATGGCGCTCTTTGCAGGGATGTTCCTGGACTCCAGGCTGAACACGCACCCTGTCTTCACCATTGGTCTCGTATTGCTTAG
>CAYNHD010000126.1:0-9843 GCA_964396775.1 uncultured Thermoflexus sp.
TATCGCTTTCTGCTCGACGCCGGGCAGACAGGGCTGAGCGTCGCCTTCGACCTGCCCACGCAGATCGGCTACGACTCCGACGACCCGCTGGCGCTGGGCGAAGTGGGCAAGGTCGGCGTGAGCATCCCCACCGTGCACGACATGGCGCGCCTGTTCGAGGGCATTCCGCTGGATAAGGTCAGCACGAGCATGACCATCAACGCGCCCGCCGCCATCCTGCTGGCGATGTACATCGCCGTCGGCAAGCGGGAGGGCGTGGAGCCGCGCCAGTTGCGCGGCACGGTGCAGAACGACATCCTCAAGGAGTACATTGCGCGGGGGACGTACATCTTCCCGCCCAGGCCCTCGATGCGCCTGATCACCGATCTGTTCGCTTACTGCGCGCGCGAAGTGCCCAAGTGGAACACGATCAGCATCAGCGGCTATCACATCCGCGAGGCGGGCAGCACCGCCGTGCAGGAAGTCGCCTTCACCCTGGCCAACGGCATCGCCTACGTGCAGGCGGCGCTCGATGCCGGGCTGAGCGTGGACGACTTCGCCCCACAGCTTTCCTTCTTCTTCAACGCGCACAACAACTTCCTGGAGGAGATCGCCAAGTTCCGCGCGGCGCGGCGGCTGTGGGCGCGCATCATGCGCGAGCGCTTCGGCGCGCAAGACCCGCGTAGCTTGCAGCTCAAGTTCCACACGCAGACGGGCGGCAGCACGCTCACCGCGCAGCAGCCGGAGAACAATGTCGTGCGCGTGACGCTGCAGGCGCTGGCCGCGGTGCTCGGCGGGACGCAAAGCCTGCACACCAACAGCATGGACGAAGCCCTCGCTCTGCCCACCGAGGCGGCGGTGCAGGTGGCGCTGCGCACCCAGCAGATCATCGCCCACGAGTCCGGCGTGGCCGACACGGTAGACCCGCTGGCGGGCAGCTACGCCATCGAGGCGCTGACCGACGAGATCGAGCGCCGCGCGGCGGAGTACATCGCCCACATTGACGCGCTGGGCGGGGCGCAGGCGGCCATTGAGGCGGGCTACATCCAGAACGAGATCAACGACGCGGCCTATGCGTACCAGCGCGCCGTCGAGCGCGGCGAGCAGATCGTCGTCGGTGTCAACGCCTTCACCGCTGACGGCGGGGAGCACACGGCCCGCGAGATTCTGCGCGTTGATCCGGCAGTCGAAGCGGCGCAGCGCGAGCGACTGGCCCGCCTGCGCGCGACCCGTGACAATGGCCGGGTGCGCGAGTTGCTGGCGCACCTGGAGACCGCGGCGCGCGGCAGCGAGAACCTGATGCCGCTGTTCGTCATCTGCGTGGAGAACGACGCCACGCTTGGCGAAATCTGCGGGGTGCTGCGCGGCGTCTTCGGCGAGTACCGGCCCAGCATCACCCTGTGAGCCTGCACCTGCATTACACAGCGCCCCTCCCCCTGGCCCCCTTCCCGGCAGAGCCAGAGAGAGGGAAAGGGTCACGCCAGCCGGTCAATGTCCCCCTCTCTAGCTCGGCTGGCGAGGGGGATATAGGGGGTGAGGCGCAAGGGCATGGCAGGCAGCGCCCTCACACCCCGCACAGGCGCAGCAGCGCAGACCAAGCGCCCGCTTGCCGTACCTGACAGCGCCCGCCCTCGTGGTATGATCGGCGCGCGTTTCCTGCCGCCGGAGGTTTTCACCATGCGCTGTCTCTCGCTCCAACGGGCGTCCGCTGCCCTGGTTGCCGCGTTTCTGCTCGCCCTGATCCCCTCGCCGCACGCTGCGCCGCCCGCCCGTGCGCAAGGCCCGTGCGACACCCTGATCGCGTCGCGCCTGCAAACCGGTGCGACGGCCCGCGTCAACTCGCCCTACGGCCTAAGTCTGAAGAACCAGCCCCTCACCGGCGCGGCTGGCGCGGCGGAGCTTGCGCTGCTGCCCTTCGGGACGGTCGTCAGCGTGCTGGACGGGCCGCGCTGCAACCTGGGCTACGTGTGGTGGCAGGTGCGCCTGGCCGACGGGACAACCGGCTGGGCCGCCGAAGGCGACGCCAGCAGCTACTTCATGGCTCCGCACGCGGACACGCTGCCCCTCGTCCGCCCGCGTGACGGCGGGGCCGCGCTGGACCTCTTCACGGTGGCGCGCGACGGCAGCGCCACGCTGCGCAGCACGATCCCCGTTGCGCCGCAGCCCGCCACGCCGCGAGACTCTTGGCAGCAGGTGGAGCTTGACGCGCTCGCCCAGGCGCTCGACGCGGCGCGCGCCCAGTGCCCCGAACGGCTGGTCGGCACGCCATTGGAGGGGATCACAACGCTCGACGAGGCGCTGGCTCTACCCCTGCCCCCGCTCGAATACGACTTCTACCCCGCGCCGTCCGGCGAGCGGCTGGTGCTGGTGCGCCACCATCACCTGCTTGTCCCGCGCTGCGACACGGTGATCCCGCAGCGCATCGGCATGAGCACGGTCAGCGTGCTCGACGCGAGCGGCGCGGAGACGGCCCTCTTTCCCTTCCCGCAGCACGGCTCCGTGCCCGCCTCAGAGGATGCCTACGCGCCCTCCGAGCCGGACGAGTGGAACGTGACGCTGGACAAGGTGATCTGGTCGCCGCACGAGCAATACATCGCCTTCGTCGCCGCCTACCGCGACGCCTGCGCGGGCGGGCTGTGCTACCGCTTCCACCTGTACATCGCCAACCTGGAGACAGGCCAGCTTTACCTGCCCGGCGAAGGGCGACACGTGGGCTGGACGAACGGCGGCGAGGGCATCGCCTTCTTCCGGCTGCTGACGGGAGAGGCCGGGCAGAAGCAAGCCCATCTCTTCACCGCCCGCCCGGACGGGACGGCCCGCCAGGAAGTGTGGCTGCCCGGCGGGGCGGAGTACGTCTCGGCGGAGCGGCGCGACCTGGGCCTGCCCTGGAACAGCAGCGGCACGCGCGTGCTGGTCGCCAACCGGGGCTTCGGCGAGGTGATGCTGCTGTCCCTCAGCGACCGCGCCTTCTCGTCGCTGTTGCCCGTGCCGGACCTCATGCCACAGCCCAACCGTTTGGCTGTGCACCTGGTGCGCGGGGAGTCGGCGTTGTTGTGGACGACGATTCGCGGGGAATTCGTGCTGCAGGATGCGCGCACGGGCCGCTGGGAGCGCCTGAGCAGCGAGCTGGCCTCGACGGGGATCGCCCCGCGCCGCGTGCAGCCCTTCGGCACCGGCGACGCGGCCCTGGTCGAGATGGCCGATGGCTCGGCCTACGTGCTCGATCTGGACGCCGACCGCCTGACGGCAGTCGCCCTGCTCACACCTTAGCGTCGCGATCCGGCGGTCGCCCCCTCCACCGCCACCGGGACGGTGAAGTGGAAGGTCGTCCCCTCGCCGGGCGTGCTCTCCACCCAGACCCTGCCACCGTGCTGCTCGATCAGCCCGCGCGTGATGGTCAGGCCCAGGCCGGTGCCCGGCTGCTCGCGCACGGCGGGGTCATCGCTGCGGAAGTACGGCGTGAAAAGCTGGCGCAGGTCTTCTTCGCTCATGCCGATGCCGGTGTCCTGCACGCTGCAATGGATCACCTCCGGCGCGCCCTGCGGGTCCCACACATTGCGCACCGCCCGTGCCCGAATGGTCACCGCGCCGCCTTCGGGTGTGTACTTGTTCGCATTCGAGACGAAGTTGGTCATGATCTGCACCAGGCGCGTGCGGTCGCCCAGGGCCGCCGGCAGGCGCTCCGGCACGTCCACCGTCACCGTCTGCTCCTTGTCGTCGAGCATCCGCTGCTGGGCGCGCAGCGTCTCCGTCACCACTTCAGCGAAGCTGACCGGGGCGATGTCCAGGCGCAGGTTATTGGTCTGCTGCTTGGTCAGGTCGTTGAGGTCGCTGACCAGCGTCTCCATACGCATGACGTTGTGGAAGATCGTGTGCAGGAAGTCGGACTGCTGCGGGTTCACCGGCCCGACCACGCCCTTGAGCAGCAGGTCAGTGTACCCGCGCAGGCTGGTCATGGGGTTGCGCAGTTCGTGGGCCACGAACGAGACGAACTCGCTCTTGGCGACGTTGGCCCGCTGCAATTCCTGGAACAACTGCGAGTTGACGATGGCGGGCGTGGCGTGCTCGGCCAGGCGCGCGGCGAAGTCCAGGTCGAGCAGGTCCAGCGCGCCGTCCTGGTCGCTTTCCAGCAGCATGACACCGATCACCTGCCCGGCGCTGATCAGCGGCACGGTGAGTTGGGCCACGCAGCCGGGCAGCGTCTCGCTGTAGTCGGGGTCGAGCGCCAGGTCAGAGACGAGCGACGGCCTGGCCGTGCGCACGACGCGGCCCAGCACGCCCTCGTCGTCGCGGAAGGTGCGCGCCTCCGGGCTGGGCGCGAACGGCGAGCCGGACGGGTACCCGTAGGACATCACCATGCGCAGCGTGCCTTGCCCGCGCTCGCGCATGAAGAAGGCGCAGGCCGTCGCCCCGCTCTTGCGCAGCGCCCAGTCCATCATGATGTCCACCACACGCCGCAGGTCGAGCGTGCGGTTTAGCTCGTAGTCAATGCGCTGCATCGTATCCAGCTCTTGCACGCGCAGCGCAAGCTGCTGGTCGGTCATGTCGAACAGGCGCGCGTTCTCGATGGCGACGGCAGCCTGCCCGGCGAAGGTCGAGAGCATGTCAGCGTCTTCGGGGCCAAAGACCCCGCCGCCGCGTTTCTCGCGCACCTGCAGCACGCCGATGGCCCGCCCGCTGGCCAGCAGGGGCACAGACAGGATCGCGCCGGGCGCGCCATCCGTCCCGGCGTCGGGCGGGGGCGCGTTGGCGATGATCGGCGCGCCGCGCTGCACCGTCTCGCCGGCCAGCCCCTCGTTCAGCGGCAGGCGCGCGCCCACCAGGGCCTGGTCGCCGCCGACAACGACGCGCACCTCCAGGTTGCCCGCGTTCTCGTCCACCAGCAGCAGAGTCCCCGCCTCCGACTCCAGGATTTGCACGGCGTTCTCGGTGATCAGGCTCAGCAGCCGGTCTACGTTGCCCATCTCCGAGGCAAGCTGGTTGGCGATCTCGTTGATGGCGGCGAGCTGGCGGGCGCGCTGCTGCATCTTGTCGAAAAGCTGGAGCTTGTCAATGGCGCTGGCGGCCAGATTCGCAATGTCCACGAAGAGGTCTTGCTGCTCGTCGCTGAAGGTGACGCCCGCTTCGGTCAGCGCCGTGATCATCACGCCGAGCACGCCGCCGCCTGTGTCCGCCAGCAAGGGGACGCCCAGCCACGCCTTGAGCCGGGGATTGTCCGGCGGCGTGTTGGCGTCGCGGCGCAAGGACTCGCCCGCGTAGTCGTCGGTGCGCAGCGGCTGTTGCGTCCGCACCACCTCGCTGACCAGATCAGGGCCGAGGGGCCAGCGCCGCTCTTCCAGGCGGGGCAGGCGATCCTCGCCCTCGTTGTAGAACACGTAATGCAGCGTGTTGGTGCTCGCGTCGCGCAGGGCGATGGCGAACACCGGCGCGTCAATCACGCGGCGCGTCTGGGCGTAGATCAGTTCGAGCAGCGTGTCGAGGTCAATGGCGAAGTTCAGCGCGCGGCTGACCTGGCTGAGCACGTCCTGCACGCGGACGCGGCGCTCCAGGTCGTCCACCGCCTGCGCCCGCTCAACGGCCAGGGCCACCTGGTCGCTCAGGCTCTCGATGAAGCGCAGGTCTTCGTAGCCGTAGGGCGCGCCACCCCTGCGCGGGCCAATAGCGAGGATGGCGTTCAGCCCCTTCTGCCCGCCCAGGCCCACTATGACCGGCGCACCCAGCACAGCCAGGCTCGCCCGGCTGCCCACCACTTCCAGCGGCAGCGGGCGTCCCTCTTCCAGGGACAGCAGGCCGGGCCGCGCGCGCAAATAGCGCACCAGCCCGCTCTCCGCGCCGAAGACCACATCGGTCAGGCGCTGGCCCGTCTCTGGGTCGGGGCGCGGGCGGTACTCGCCCGTCGCCGCATCGCGCACGAACAGGATGGCATAGGCCGGGGCCAACCCCGCGTCCAGCGCGTGCACCAGCAGCCGCGCCACCTGATCCAGGCCGACGGCGTTGGTCACCTCGCGCGAGAATTCTTCCAGCAGCGGCTGGTAGGCGCTGCGGGCGCGGTAGTACACCGTGTCAATGCGGCGCTGCATACTCTGGCGCAGCGGGTTGAAGGCCAGCGCCACGCCGAAAATCGCCAGCATGATCAGCGCCGGGCTGACGGCCAGATCGCGCAGCGAGCGGCCCAGCAATGCGGCCACACCTGCCACCAGCACAAAGTAGCTCAGCGTGAGCAGGGCCAGCAGCGCCGCGTAGAGTCCGGCGCGCGCCGCGAGGCGGTCGGTGTCCAGTTGCCCCCCCTGGGCGACGGCGAACAGGGCGCTGAGCGGCAGCAGCGCGGGGAGAGTCTGCGTGAGCACGGCCAGCGCCGGCACCCCCGCCCCGGAGACGATCAGCGCGACCAGCCACGCCGCGAGCGGGAGCAGCGCCAGGAGCGCGCCAAAGGCCAGGATCGTGCTCTGGCTGCGCACCGCCAGCGACGACGCCCGCCCCCGCCGCCATAGCATCACCGCCAGCAGGATCGCGCCGCCGAGTACGTGCGTCCCCAGGGCCAGGCCCAGCCCCAGGCGGCTCGTCTCTGCGTCGTGCGCGCCATAGAGCGTGGCGCTCGCCGCGCCGACGGCCAGCCCTGCCACCGCCGGAGCCACTCCCAACGCGGGCATCTGCTCGACGGCGGCGAAACGGTAGGGTACCTCCAGCGCCAGCACGACCAGCAGCCCGCCGCTCAGCGCCAGGGCCACGAGCCAGGGCCAGGCGGCGGTCTGCGCCGCTAGCACAGCGAACTGCCCGGCGACGAGCACGGCGAACGCCGCCACCACCAGCGTGACGATCTGCACGAGCGGGCTGGCTGGCCGACGGGCGAAGAGTAGCGCCGCCAACGCCCACAGGATCGCGCCGGCGACCCAGCCAGGGGCGAAGTAGGCCGCGAAGTCGCCAGCGGGGAAATCGGCCAGCGTCACATCCAGGGTACAGGTGCGCGCGCCGCCGAGGGTCGGCAGGTCATCGCACTGCGCCCCGGCGGGCACCGCCTCACCTTCGCGCTCGAAGCGCACGGTCACGGTCTCGCCGGGAGCGCGCTCGGCCAGCAGATCGTACAGCGCGCCCAGCCGCCCGGCAACGGGCACCGCCTCCAGGTCTGCGTCGTCCAGCGCGGTGAGGCGGTCACCCTGGCGCAGCCCGGCATCCACCGCGGGCCACGCCGCGCCCGCCAGCGACTCCGCCCGGCCAATAGTCAGGTCGCGCTCCAGGAACGCGCCGAGGAAGGGACGATCCAGCCAGGCGGCAGCCGAGGCCGCGTACACAAGGAGCAGCAAGCCGGCGATCAGCAGCCCAACGGCAGCGAGCGCCGGTGCCAGCCCGCGAATGGTCAGCCGGGGAGTTGAGCTTGCCTGCATCACACCGCTCCGCACGTATCCAGCAGCACACTTGGTGGACTTTGCCCGCATTGTAGCACACATCGGCCACCGCGCGCCGGGCCGGTGTGCCCGGCTCTTGGGGCAGAGCCTCACCGCTGAGGCGCAGAGAGCGCAAAGAAGAGCAGGAAAGGCAGACTTCCGAAGTCTTCGAAGACTTCGGAAGTCTTGTTCTATCTGCGTCTGTGCGGTTCAGAGAATCTTGCCCCCATCGTTAGATGCGCCGGGAGCCAACGAACAGGAGGGGAACAAAACCCGGAATTGCGCTACAATCGTAGATGAGGCGAGCGGAGATGGAAGACCATGGCCGTTCAGGCGCAGCGCATGACCGTTGAAGAGTTCGATGAGTTCGTCGGGCAACCGGAACACGCCGACCGACTCTTTGAGTACATCGGGGGAGAAGTAGTCGAAGTGGTGTCCAGCCAGCGTGCGTCCGCCATCGCCTACAACGTCGGGTTCTTCCTCAAGCTCCACCTGCGCACCAACAACATCGCAGGGCTGGTCACCGGCGCGGACGGTGGTTATGAGATCGCGGGCGAACGCTACATCCCCGATGTGGCATTCGTGTCAGCATCCCGCCAGGCCGCGCCGTCCGAGCGCGCCTACAGCCCCATCCCGCCCGATCTGGCCGTCGAAGCCCTGTCACCCTCCAACATGCCTCACGAGATGCGCCTCAAGCTGGTCAACTACCTGGCCGCCGGTACGACCGTGTGGATCGTTGACCCGGAGAGACAGCTTGTAGAGGTCTACACGCCCGGTCGCGCCGCCAAGACGGTGCGCGCGGACGGGACGCTGGATGGCGGGGACGTGCTCCCCGGCTTCCGGCTGGCCGTGCAAGACATCTTCGCGGGCTGACCCGTCGCCCGGTTCGAGCGCCCCCCTGCGCGCCAACCCCCATTTCCGGTATAATGACCCCACAGTGGGCCGCTCGTCAGCCAGCCCGCATCACCCGCAACGGACACCTGAACGGAGCCAGCGAACCGCCATGACCGACGAGAAGATTCGCGTGCTGATCGCCAAGCCCGGCCTGGACGGGCACGACCGCGGTGCCAAAGTGATCGCGCGGGCGCTGCGCGACGCCGGCATGGAAGTGATCTACACCGGCCTGCGCCAGACGCCGGAGATGATCGCCGAAGCCGCGCTGCAAGAAGACGTGCGCGTGGTGGGCCTGTCCATCCTCAGCGGCGCGCACATGGCCCTCATCCCTCGCATCCTCGAAGAGTTGCGCGCCGCCGGTCTGGACGACGTGCTGGTGCTCGTCGGCGGGATCATCCCCGACGACGACATCCCCGCGCTGCTCGCGCAGGGCGTCAGCGCCGTGTTCGGCCCCGGCACCAACACCGACGACATCGTGCGCTTCATCCGCACTGCCCTGGCCGCCCCGTCCGCATGACTCCGGCCCGCGCCCCCGCCGACCTGATCGCCCCCGTGCTGGGCGGCGACCGCCGCGCCCTGGCCCGGCTGATCACGCGCGTTGAGAACCGCGCGCCCGACGCCCTGGAAGCGTTGGCTCGCCTGCACCCGCACACGGGCCAGGCGGCCCTCATCGGCGTGACCGGCGCGCCCGGCACCGGCAAGTCCACCCTGGTCAACGCGCTGGCCCTGGCCATGCGCCAGCGCGGGCAGACGGTGGGCATTGTCGCCGTAGACCCCACCAGCCCGTTCAGCGGCGGAGCCGTGCTCGGCGACCGGGTGCGCATGACCGACCTGGCCGGTGACGGCGGCGTGTTCATCCGCAGCATGGCCTCGCGCGGCAGCCTGGGCGGGCTGGCCGCAGCGACTGGCGACGTGGTGCGCGTGCTGGACGCGGCGGGCTTCGCCGTCGTCCTGATCGAGACGGTCGGCGCGGGGCAGAGCGAGGTAGACATCGCGCGCATGGCCCATACGACGGTGGTGGTGGACGCGCCGGGCCTGGGCGACGACGTGCAGGCGATCAAGGCGGGCATCCTGGAGATCGCCGACATCCTGGTGGTGAACAAAGCCGACCGCCCCGGCGCGCAGAACACCGTCCGCGCCCTGCGGGCCATGCTCGAACTGGGCCACCGCCTACGCAACGCCGGGCATCACGGCGCGGGGTTGCTCCCCGCCCCGCTGGAAACGCCCGCCGCAGACACCTGGACTGTGCCCGTCATCGAGACTGTCGCCACCGAGCATACGGGCATCGCCGACGTGCTGGCTGCCCTCGACCAGCACCGCGCCCACCTGCACAGCACCGGCGAGATCGCCGAGCGCGAGCGCCAGCGCGTCGAGGCCGAGCTACTCGCCCGGCTGCGCGAGGCGCTGCTGGCGCGCCTGCTGGCCGCCCACGACCCGGCAACGCTGGCCGAGACGGTGCGCCGCGTTGTCGCCCGCGAGCTAGACCCGGCCAGCGCCGTCCGCGCGCTGGTGGCCGCTGCCTGCGGTGACGGCCCACCGTCCGCCTAGCCGCCGGAGAAGGCCATGCCTGCGCCGCCGCGCCGCGCAA
>CAYNHD010000127.1:0-5240 GCA_964396775.1 uncultured Thermoflexus sp.
GTGAACTACGACGTGCTGCTGATCGAGGCGGATGGCGCGCGACGGCTGCCGTTCAAGGTGCCGCGCGCGCACGAGCCAGTGATCCCGCCGGAGACGACGCTGGTTGTGCTGGTGGCTGGGGTGGACGCGCTCGACCAGCCGCTGGACGAAGCGCACGTCTACAACGCGGCCCGGTTGTGCGACCGTTATGGGTTCGTCGAAGGCGAGCGGTTGATCCCGCCCTGGATGGCCGTCGCCCTGCGCGACCCGGAGCTAGGGCTGCGCGGTGTGCCGGCTGGCGCGCGCGTCTGCGTCCTGCTGAACAAGACGCCCGGCGAGGGGTACGTCCATCGTCGCGCGCGGCGCGTGGCCCAGCTTGCGCTGCGCTCGCCCCGCATTGAGGCGGTGGCGTTGGGCGCGATGCAGTCGCCCGGCGAGCCGGTCTGCGAGGTGCAGCGGCGCGTGGCGGCGATTGTGCTGGCCGCCGGGGAGTCGGCGCGGATGGGGGGGCAGCCCAAGCCGCTGTTACCCTGGGATGAAGGGCGGACGGTCATCGAGGCGATTGTGGCCCGGCTGGTGACTCTTCGCCTGGCCGAGATCGTCGTCGTGACCGGGCACCGGGGTGACGATGTGGCGCGGGCGGTGGCATGGCTGCCGGTGCGCGTGGTGCACAACCCGGATTACCAGCGGGGCGAGATGATCTCCTCGGTGCAGACGGGGTTGCGCGCGCTGCCGCCGGAGATGGCGGCGTGCCTAGTGGTGATGGGCGATCAGCCCGCGCTGAACGCGCGCGTGGTGGATCAGGTGCTGCTGGCTTACGCACGTGGACGCGGCGAGATCATCGCCCCGGTGTATGAGGGCCGGCGCGGGCACCCCGTGCTGTTCGACAGCCGCTACTGGCCGGAATTGATGGCCCTCGAAGCGGGCGCGCCGCGCGAGGTGATCGCCCGCTATCCCGACCGGCTGCATCTGGTGCCGGTGAGCGATGACAGCATTTACCGCGATATTGACACTCCCCAGCAATACCGCCGCGAGCGCCGCCTGGCCGGGCTGGAATAGCGCGGCTATGGCGGTGACGTGTCAACGGCCCCCGCGCCAATCGGCGTGGGGGTGGGCGGTGGTTCGCTGATGTGGATCGTTACCTCGCACAGGTGGCGCATGGACTGGGTGGTGTCGAAAACGGTCAAGCGGAAGCGATACTCGCCATTGGCGAAGTTGATCGGGTAGAAATCGCCCAGCGGCCCGTCAACGACTGGCACCGAGTAATCGCCGATGGGCGCGAATTCCGCGCCCGCGACAGCAGGCTTTAGCTCGAAACGGTAGAACGCGAAATCGCTGGTCGTGGCTGTGCCCCAGAAGGTCGTCGTCTCAAAGATGAGCTGGCCGTTGCCCGGCACGAGCAGCCAGGCATTCTCCCGGGGGCAGCCGGCGATCTCTGGCGCGCCGGGGATGATGGTGCCGACGGGGGTGGCGGTGGGCACAGGGGTGGCGAAGACGGCTGGCCCGGAGAGTGCCCCGCCGCCCGCGTCCAGGGCGATGGGCGGGTTTGGCGCGGGCGTGCTGGTCACGAAGCGGGCAACTCCTTGCACCGGTCCGCTTTGGGGGCTGGTGCGCAGGTCGCGGACGGTGGGTGCCATCACGTTGGCGATGGCCCACACGCCGACCATGATCTCGATCAGCAGCCCGCCGATGGTGATGGCCGTCGCCTGGCGCACCAGGGCGTGTTCGCGCTCCAGCTTGAACTGGGCGACCGCCAGCTCGCGGCGGGCCTGCTGCAAGCGGAAGGCCATCAGCAGGATGCCCGCCGCACAGAGGATGTACAGCCCAAAAGAGATGCGCTCGATAAAGAAGACGACGCTAGTCATGCTCCGGCGCGTTTTCTATCTCGCCAGGGTCCAACGGCGGTAGCTCGCGCAACACGCCACGCAGCAGGGTAGCCAGACGGGGCACGATCTGCTTGCCCGCGCGCAGCACGTTTTCGTGGCTGACCTCCTGCTGGTCGGTGGTGCTGTCGAGCGAGATATTGGTGATGCTGGAAAAGCCGAGCACGCGCATTCCTGCGTGATAGGCCACCAGTGCTTCGGGCGCAGTAGACATGCCGACGGCATCGCCGCCCCAGGCGCGGAACAGGCGCACCTCTGCGGGCGTCTCGAAGGTGGGGCCGGACAGCGAGACGTACACTCCCTCGCGCAGCGTGATGCCGTGCTGGACGGCAACGCGGTGCGCCAGCGCCCGCAGTTGGCGGCTGTAGGTGTGGGTGTGAACCGGGAAGCGCGGGCCAAACATCCCCAGGTTCGGCCCATGCAGCGGGTTCGTCCCGGAGAAACCTGCCGGGAAAATGTGATCCTCGATCACCATGATGTCGCCCGCGGCAAAACTCCGGTTCAGCCCGCCCGCCGCGTTGGTCAGGATGAGCGTATCAATGCCCAGCAAGCGCATCACGCGCACCGGCAGTGTCACCTGGGCCAGGCTGTAGCCCTCGTAATAGTGAATGCGGCCCTGCATGACCAGGACGGGACGCCCCTCCAGCGTGCCGCCTACCAGTTTGCCAGCGTGCCCTTGCACCGTCGCCGGCGGCCAATGGGGAATCTCCTGGAAGGGAATGGCCTGCGCCCCCTCGATCTCGTCTACGAGCGGCCCCAGGCCAGACCCCAGCACCAGCCCAACCGTTGGCGCGACGCTGAGGCGCGCGCGGATGTGCTCAGCGGCTTCGCGGTAATGGCTCTCAGGAATGGTGTGAGTCTGCTCCATGCACGAATCTCCCTGGGGCAAGGGCTTCATTTGCTCTGAAGGATCGCAGGGATTGTATCACTTAAGCGGCGTCCCGCACACCTGGACGGGCAGGGGGTGCATGCAAAACCTGTCAGGCAGTGTGGTCGTGCTCCTTAGCCTCACCCCCGCTCGGCGCTGACGCGCCTCGCCGCCCCCTCTCCATTCGAATGGAGAGGGGGCAAGCCGAGCGCAGCGAGGCCGGGGGTGAGGTCAATGCCCCGCGCCACGTGAGTGCTGTCAACCTTTGCACGCACCCGGACGGCCATAGAAATTGCGCCAGGGGACACCGGGCTTTAGCCCGGTGGGGAATGGCGCTTGCCTCCTTCCGCTGGTTGCATCTCGAACGAATGTGCGGTATACTGATGTTGCTGAGGCATGACATGGACGATAGACTTGTGAGTAGAGCACCCTGCCGCGTCCGTGTGCCTCAGCAACACACAAGTCTCGGCGGGGTGTTCTGTTTTGAGGCGGCGATGATTCGGACGCACAAGTACCGGCTGTATCCCACCAACGCGCAGACGCGGGCGCTCGACTTCCTGCTCTGGCAGGGGCGTATGCTCTATAACGCCGCGCTGGAACAGCGCGTCACTGTCTACAAAGAGACAGGCAAGGGCGTGAGCTACTACCAGCAGTGGGCGTACTTCCGCGACCTTCGCAACGCCAGTCCTGACACGCTCGGCCAACTCAACGCAACCAGCGTGCAGCAGATGCTCCGCCGTCTGGATAAGGCGTTCGTCGCCTTCTTCCGTCGCCTGAAAGCAGGCGAGACGCCCGGCTTTCCGCGCTTCAAGGGCCGCGACCGCTTCCACAGCCTGGAATACCGGCACGGCAACGGATGCAAGCTGCGGGCGGGCAAGCGCATGATGCTTTATGTCCAGAACGTGGGTGAGATCAAGGTCAAGTACCATCGCCCGCTGCCTGACGACGCGACGATTAAGCACGTTGTCATCAAACGCAGGGCGTATCGCTGGTACGTCTGCCTGATGCTCGATCTGCCCGACCCGGTTATCCCGGAGCATCCCGGCCCGGCGGTCGGGATTGACATGGGATTGAGCCACCTGCTGGCGTTCAGCGACGGGGCGCTGGTCGAGAACCCGCGATGGCTGCGTCGGGGCCTTGCCCAATTGCGTGTTGCACAGCGCCGCTTGAGCCGCCGACAGAAGGGCAGCGCGCGCCGCCGCAAAGCCGCCGCGCAGGTCGCGCGCCTGCACGAGCGCATCGCCAACCAGCGCCGCGACTTCTGGCACAAACTCACGCGCCAGCTGGCCGACACCTACTCGCTGATTGCCCTTGAAGACCTCACGCTCGCCTTCATGACCGCCAATCACCACCTGGCCCTCAGCGCGCACGACGCGGGGCTGGCAGAGTTCCAACAACTGCTTGCGTACAAAGCGGAAGAGGCTGGTACGCAGGTCGTGACCGTGAACCCTGCCTACACCTCGCAGGCGTGCTCGGCCTGTGGCGTGGTGGTCAAGAAGGATTTGAGCGTTCGCGTACATGTGTGTCCTGACTGCGGCTACACGGCGGACCGTGACGTGAATGCCGCTCGGAATATCCTGATGTGTGCGGTCAACTCGGCCCGGACGGGGCCGCCAGAGCGTAACGTGGCGCACTTGCGCGAGCGTGCTCTGGGAAGCTCCACGCTTTAGCGGGGAGAGTCGTCACTACAGCAGCAGGCAGCAGTCGCCCAGGCTGTAGAAGCGGTAGCGTTCGCGGATCGCTTCGTCATAAGCGCGCAGGATATGCTCGCGCCCGGAAAAGGCGCTGACCAGCATCAGCAGCGTGGAACGGGGCAGGTGGAAATTGGTCAGCATCCGGTCCACGACGCGGAAGCGGTAGCCGGGCGTGATGAACAGGTCAGTGTCCTCGTCTATGGCGATGACGGGCCGCCAGGGGCAGACGTTCTCGGCCAGGTTCGCCAGGGTGCGCCGGACGCTGGCCGGGGCGTTGGCGGCGGTGCCATAGGCCGCCGAGCGAATGGCCGCCGTCTCCAGCGTGCGCACGGCGGTCGTGCCGATGGCGACGACGCGACGCCCGCGCAGGCGCGCGTTGTTGACGATCTGTGCGTCTTCTGGCGAGAGGATGGCGCGTTCCGTGTGCATCACATGATCGGTGACGTTCTCGGCGCGCACCGGCGAGAAGGTGTCCAGGCCGATGTGCAGCGTGCAATAGGCGATCTCAACCCCGCGCTGCTTGAGGTTCACCAGCATCTCGCCGGTGAAGTGCAGCCCGGCGGTGGGCGCGGCGGCGGAGCCGTCGGCGCGGGCGAAAACCGTCTGGTAGCGATCCGGGTCGGCCAGCGGCGTGCTGATGTAGGGCGGCAACGGCGTCTCGCCCAGCGCGCGCAGGTACGGCTGGATCGGCTCGCTGAAGGCGATCACGCGCTGGTTCTCGCCGCGCTCCTCGACGATGGTGGCCTGAACCGGCGACGCGCCGTCCGGCCCGACGGCCAGCCGCGCGCCCGCCTTGATGCGCCTGCCGCCGACGAT
>CAYNHD010000127.1:5340-9822 GCA_964396775.1 uncultured Thermoflexus sp.
GGTTCAGCAGGCGCAGGATGATATTGAGGGCGAGCGAAAGCAACAGGCTCACCAGCAGCATACTCACCAGGGGAACAAAGCAGGAGAAACCCTCCCGCTCGATGCGGATGTCGCCCGGCAGGTGACCCAGCTCGCGCAGCAGGGGGAGCCTGCCGGCTACGGTGAGCAGCGCCCCCAGCACGACGAGGCCCAGGCCGAGCGCGATCACCAGGCGGCCCACTGCGCCGAGATCCATCGCCTGACTTGCGCTCCTCTCAGAACAAGGTGGCCTGGCGCGGTGGACGCTCGTCGGAGAGGCCCAGGTGCTCGTAGGCCAGGCGCGTGGCCACGCGCCCGCGCGGCGTGCGCTCCAGGAAGCCTAGCTGGAGCAGGTACGGCTCGTAGACATCCATGATGGTGTCCGCTTCCTCGCTGATCGAGGCGGCGATGGTCTCCAACCCCACCGGCCCGCCCTCGAACTTCTCGATGATGGTCAGCAGCACGCGCCGGTCAATGTCGTCCAGGCCGAGCGCGTCAATGTCCAGCAGGTCGAGCGCGCCGGCGGCCACGTCCAGGCTGATCGCGCCGTCGGCGCGCACCTCGGCAAAGTCGCGCACGCGCTTGAGCAGGCGCAGGGCCACGCGCGGCGTCCCCCTGGCGCGGCGGGCGATCTCCTCGATGCCGTCGTCGTCAATGGGGATGTCCAGCAACTGCGCCGCGCGCCGAACGATCTCGCGCATGGCCTCCGGCTCGTAGAAATCGAGCCGGTAGACCGCGCCGAAGCGCGCCCGCAGGGGCGCGGTGAGCAGGGCCAGGCGGGTGGTCGCGCCGATGACCGTGAAGCGCGGCAGGTGCAGGCGGACGTTCTTGGCCGACGGCCCCTTGCCGATGACAATATCCAGGGCGAAGTCCTCCATCGCCGGGTAGAGCACTTCCTCGACGGCGCGGCCCAGGCGGTGAATCTCGTCAATGAACAGGATGTCGCCTTCGCGCAGGTGGGTGAGGATGGCGGCCAGGTCGCCGGCGCGCTCGATGGCCGGCCCGGCGGTGATGCGGATGTTGACCTCCATCTCGTTGCTGATGACGTGAGCGAAGGTCGTCTTGCCCAGCCCCGGCGGGCCGTAAAACAGCACGTGATCGAGCGGCTCGTGGCGCTTCTTGGCCGCCTCGATGAGGATGCGCAGGTTCTCGACGACGAGCGTCTGACCAGTCATCTCGTCCAACCGTTTGGGGCGCAGGGCGTTGTCGGCCCGGTCTTCGGCGCGTCTTTTCCCGCTGAGCAGGCGGCTGCTGTCGGACATACGGTGTTCCCTCGCGTTGATTGCGCCGCCGAGTATACCCTTGCCGGGCGCGCAGGTAAAGGCGCGCTTTGCCGGGCGCGCGCATGCGGATACAATCATCGTGGGCGGTCGCTGAAGGAGAAACATGAATGGCCGAGAGAAACGTGCATGTGTCTGCTCACCCGCTGGTCAAGCACAAACTGACGCTGCTGCGCGATGCGCGAACTGAGCACAAGAAGTTCCGCGAGCTGATCCGCGAGCTGGCCATGCTGCTCGGCTACGAGGCGATGGCTGACCTGCGCCTGGACACGTTCGAGGTGACGACGCCCCTGGGTGGCGCGCCAGGCTTCAAGCTGCAGGAGGACGTGGGCCTGGTGCCCATCCTGCGGGCCGGGCTGGGCATGGTGGACGGCATCCACGAGATGATCCCCGGCGCGCAGGTCTGGCACCTGGGCATTTACCGCGACGAGCGGACGCTGCGCCCGGTGTCGTACTACAACAAGCTGCCTATCGAGCCGACGGTGCAGGTCTGCCTGATCCTCGACCCCATGCTGGCGACGGGCGGATCAGCGGTGGCGGCCATTGACGTGCTGAAGCACTGGGGCGTGCGCCGTATCAGGTTCGTTGGGCTGATCGCTGCCCCGGAGGGGATTGCCGTCGTCACCCGCGCCCATCCTGACGTGCCGATCTACCTGGCCGCGATAGACGATCACCTCAACGAGCATGGCTTCATCGTCCCCGGCCTGGGCGATGCTGGCGACCGGCAGTTCGGGACGGGGTGAGCCATCATGCGCTCTGGCGATCTTGTGTCGTTTGTGGTGGTGTTGTTCGTTTCCTTTGGGCTGTCCTTCGCGCTGACGCCGCTGGCGCAACGGCTGGGCCTGCGCTGGGGGCTGGTGGATGTTCCACGCGGGCGGCACCTGCACCCGCGTGTCATGGCCAAGTCCGGCGGCATGGCTCTTTACTTCGCCTTCACCCTCACCGCGATCCTGGCGCAGTTCCTGCCGGTTGAGCGCACCGACGATAAGGAAATCATCCGCCTGACCGGGCTGCTGCTCGGCGGGGCGTTCCTGTTCCTCTTCGGCCTGCTGGACGACAAGCGCGAACTAAGCGCGCTGCCGCAGTACATCGCCCAACTGCTGGCGGGGGCCATTGCCGTTCTGTTCCTGATCATCATCGAAGGCTTCAACAATCCGCTGACCGGCGAGCGCACGCCCGAATGGCCGTACATCGTCACCGTGACGCTGACCTTGCTCTGGCTGGGCTTCATGATGAACACGGTCAACTGGCTGGACGGGCTGGACGGCCTGGCGGCGGGGGTGTGCGCGGTCGCCGCGCTGATGATCTTCATTCACGCGGCGTTTCGCCTGGATCAGGTGAGCGTCAGCCTGCTGGCGCTGGCGCTGTTCGGCGCGGCGCTGGGCTTCCTGCCGTACAACTTCCCTCCGGCGCGGGTGTTCATGGGCAGCAACGGGGCGCTCTTCCTCGGCTACACGATTGGCGTGCTGGGCATCATCGGCGGGGCGAAGATGGCGACTGTGCTGCTGGTGATGGGCCTGCCGCTGCTGGATGTCGTCTGGCAGATCGTGCGGCGGGTGAGCAGCGGGCGCAACCCGACCGAAGGCGACCGGGGTCACGTGCACTACCGCCTGCTCGACGCGGGCATCTCTCCGCGCCAGATCGTGCTCGGCTACTACGTTTTCTGCGCGCTCTTCGGGGGCATCGCCCTGGTGACGGCCAGCCGCCTGTTCAAGCTGATTGCGCTGATCGTCATGGCTGCGGTCATCGGCGGGGGATTCGTGGTGCTGAGCCGCCGGACGCCACCGCGCCAGTGAGGCAGGCCACCTCACTCGTCGAACAGATCATCGAAGGCCGCGCCGTCTTCGTCGAAATCCTCGTAGATCAGGTCGTCCTCTTCGATTTCCAGTTCTTCGTCAGGGAGATCGCGGCGCGGGACGGGACGGGCCAAATCCAGCCGCTCCGCGCGCTCGCGTTCGGGCGGCGCGCCTCCGAACGGCGAGATGCCCGGTGTCGGCTGCGCGCCAGGCAGAGGGCGCGGCGCGCGCGGGGAGCCGCTGTCGTCTGGCGCTGGCCAGACCGTCTCACCGCGCGGGCGCTCAGCGGCGGGGCGACGCTCCCCGAAGGGCGACGGTGTGGCCGGGCGCGCTCCGGGTACGGAACTGCCAGAGGGCGCTGGTCGGTCGGCGGAGGGCTGGCTCTGGCGGGCGGGACGCGCTTCTGGCGTGGCGGGCCGCAGGGCGGGCGGTCCCGGTGCGGGGGTCCCTCGCGCGGCGGGCAGCGGAGCGGCGGCGGTTGCCGGGCGCTGCGCGGGCGTCCCGGCGGCCTCTGGACGGGCGCGATCGGGCTGGCGGGGCTGGCCGGACGGAGCGGCGGGCGTAGGTTCGCGGCGGCGCGGCGGCGGCCCGGCGTCGGTCGCCGGGTCGGGCAGCGGTAGGTCGAGGTTGTAGACGGACGGCAGTGGCGCGCCGGGGGGCAACGGCTCGGCGGAACCGGGCTGCCGCCAGCGTCCGCGCGCCGGGCGCTGGCTGTAGACGAACTTGCGCCCGGTCAGGCGCTCCATGATCTCCTCGAAGAAGGCGATGGCGATCACCGCCGGAATCTCGACGGCCAGCACGGTCAGGAAGGCGGTTGTCAGCAATTCCACGCCGTGCGCGACCGGGCCGGTGAACGTCTCCAGCAGCACCTCGCCCACGCCGATCACCACGAGAAAGGCCAGGATCGCGCCGAAGGCAACCAGCGCCAGCGGCCAGCCCTCGCGGTCGGCGGGCGTGGGCAGCATGGCGTTGCTGATGGCGAACGTCAGGTACAGCCACAGGTAGAAGTCCGGCGTGCTGCCCAGTTCGCGCAGCGCCGCACCGAGGAGGGCGAGATCGGCCTGACCCAGGGCGGCGAGCACCTCTTCCAGGTTGAGGATGTAATTGCTGATCATCCAGACGAGGGCCAGCCCCGTGACCAGCGGGGAAGCGCCAATGATTGCTTTTTGGAACGGGTGGGCTTTCTGCACGGTGACGAAATTGAGGCGCAGGGTGCCGTCATCCTGCGCCTCCGGCCAGGCGATCACGCGCTTGATGCGCACGTTGAGCACCCCCGCCACCAGGTACTGCGTGAACTCGTGGACGAAGACGCCCGGCAGCAGCAGTACATAGTACAGGGCGGTGGCGCTCTTTTTGTTGTTGGTCAGCACCCAGCCCACGCCGTAGAG
>CAYNHD010000128.1:0-2856 GCA_964396775.1 uncultured Thermoflexus sp.
ATAACACGCTCTAGTTCCTATCCGCAAGTTTGCTCGCGCTGGCGCTGCTCTGCTGCGCCCTTGTGCAGAAAAGCCGTGCGACGGCCAGGCGTTGGTTCGGCGTTGGGTAGTTCGCCGGGAGCGGGTTAAAATGGGGGCGGCTCCACGCCAGTTCCAGCAGGGAGCCGTTAGTGAGGAGCAGAGAGACTATGACTCGTCGAAACTGGATTCTGACCGGCCTGCTGCTGGTCGCATTCGTGGTGGCGCTGGCCACGCCGCTGGCTCGCGGGACGGCGCTGGCGCAGAGCACGCAGTCGCGCGTGCGCTTCCTGCACGCCGTGCCAGGAGCGCCGGCGGTAGATGTCTACCTGGACGACGCGGCGGTTGTCGCCGGGCTGGCCTTCGGGGACGTGACGCCGCATCTGAACGTGTCCGGAGCCGAGCACCAGGTCGCGTTGCGGCCCAGCGGCGCGGCCAGCGACTCCCCGACCCTGCTGGAAGTGGCGGTGCCGCTGGTGCCCAGCCTGGCCTTCACCGTCGTCGTGCAGGGCACGGCGGACGCCCTAGAGGCGGCGCTCTACGAGGACATTCTAGACCCGATTGACCCCGGCATGGCGCGGCTCACAGCCATCAGCGCCATCGCGGACGCCCCGCCGCTCGACGTGCTGACGACGGCGGGCGGGCCGCTGCTGCAGGGTGTGAGCTACGGCGCGCAGTTCGGCACGGTGAACATCGAGGCCGGGCTGCAAAGCCTGGTCATGGTGCCTGCGGGCGGCGCAGTCGAGAGCGCCCTTGTCACCATCGGCGACGTGCCGCTGGTCAGCGGGACGCTCTACACCTTCGTGGCGCTCGGCACGCTGGAAGGCGACGTAGCGCCCTCGGCGCTGGTGCTCGCTACGCCGGTCAATGGCGACGAAAACTCCGTGCGCGTGCGCGTGGCCCACGCCAGCCCGGACGCCCCAGCGGTGGACGTGTACGCGGGCGAGACGCTAATTGTCCCCGCGCTGGCCCTGGGCGAGATGAGCGGGCATATCCCCCTGCCCGCTGGCAGCACCACGCTGGCGCTGCGCCCGGCAGGTAGCCCGGCGGCGGACGATCCCGTGCTAGCGGCGGACGTGACGCTTGACGCGGCGACGCCCGCCCTGACGGTAGCTGCTGTGGGCGAACTGGCCGACGCGACGCTGGCCTTGCGCATCTTCCCCGACAACGTGGCGGACATCCAGCCAGGGTCGGCGCGCCTGGCCGTGATCAACGGCGTGCCAGGTGCAACAGTCAGCGCAACGCTCGCCGACGAGTCCGGCACGGCGCTTGTGTCGGCGCTGGAATTCGGCGCGCAGGGCGCGACGGCTAACGTGCCGGCGGGCGAGTTCATGATCATGGTCAACATTGCTGGCGTCGAGTCGCCGGTGGACCTGGTGGTGCCCGCCGAGCGGTACAACGGCGGCATGTACTACTCTGTGCTCGTCTTCGGCGGCGGCGCGGCAGGCGTGCCGTTTGACGCGCGCGTGGCCGGAACCGAAGTGAACGTCACCGTGGACAGCCTGCCCAAGCCCGCGCCCGCCGTTGCCGTCGCCCAGGCGCAGACGCCGCCCGCAGCAGAGACAGAGCAGGCGGCTGAGCCAACGCAGGAAACCGCGCCGGTTGAGGCGACCGCCGAACCGGCCAGCGAGCTAGTCCAGGAGACTCCCGCTGAGGCGGCGTCTGCCCCGACCGACACTGAGCTTGTCCAGTCGCCGGAACAGGCTGCCGAAGCACAACCCACCGAAGCGGTTCCGCCCGCCACGCCCGCCCCGCTGGTGACAGCGGCACCGGGACCGGTGGCCTATGTGGTGGTTGACCCCGGCGTGAATCTGCACTGCCGCGAACTGCCCGGCCCAGACAAGCGTTCGCTGGGCCTGATTCCGAGCGGCTCGACCCTGACCGTGCTCGGTCGCACGGGCGAGCCACTGGTGCCTGAGACGGGCGAGGCAACTCCGGAGCCAACACCGACCGTCGAAGAGGTCACGGACCTGTGGCTGTCGGTGCGTTGGGATCCGCCGTCGGGCGGGTACCTGCGCTGCTGGGTGTCCGTCGAGTATCTGCGCGTCGAGTGGCGGGGCCGCCTGCTGGATGACCTGGAAGAGCTGCTGGAACTGCCCGAAGTGCCGTTCAACGAGCCAGGCGAGGCAGTAGACACGGACGTGGCCCCGCCCACCCCACGCTTTGACGCGGTGATTGCCACAGTCAACACTCAGCCGGGGGTAAGCCTCCAGCTTCGCCGCAACCCCAGGACAGACGCCGAGTCATTGGCGCTCGTGCCGTCACAGGCCCAGCTTGAGGCGCTTGGCTATGCCGAAGCGCCAAGCGAAGGTCTGGTCGGCCAGCCCACCGACCCGAACTGGCTGTTCGTGCGCTACCGCCAGGAGGATGGCAGCGCAACCATCGGCTGGGTGTCGGCGCAATACGTCACCCTATCCAGGCTGGGCCGTCCGTTTGCGATGACCGATCTGGCGGTGGTGGACGTAGAGGAAGCGGGTTACTATGAAGCGCCCGGCGTCGCCCCGGTGATTCCGGCGGAGATGCAGGACGTGATCGGCACGGTGAATGTGCTCCCCGGCGTCAACCTGAACTTGCGCGACCGCCCGACGGCTGATGGGCGTGTTGTGGTGGGCATCCCCAGTGGTGAAAGCATGGTCATCAACGGCCGCAACGGTGACGGCACCTGGGTGCAGGTAACGTATAGTTCCCCCGCTGGCGACCTGGAGGGCTGGGTGGCGACGCAGTACCTGATCATCACCCGCGCCGGGCAGCCGTATGACGTGCGCAACCTGCCCATTCTCACGGGCGAAGCAGACGCCATGAGCGGCTAAGCGCCGGCTGCCCGCCTGGTGCCAGAGC
>CAYNHD010000128.1:2956-9752 GCA_964396775.1 uncultured Thermoflexus sp.
GGCGCAGCAGAGCAGCACCCCTACCGCTGCGCTGCCTCGGTAAGCTGCTTGAGCGTCTCGTAGTCGCGGCGGACTATCGTCCAGCGGTTGGAGTCGCCGTAGCTGACGAGCACGGTCGGCGTGGCGTTGACGCCGTTATCGGTAGCGAACGTGCGGTACTGGCGCAGCAGAGTCGCGTAGCGGTTGGAGGCCACGCATTCAACCAGCGCCTGCCCGTCCAGGCCCATCTCATTGGCCGAGTCACGAATCTGGTCGAGCGAGAAGGCGGACGCCAACTGCTTGGTGCGCGCCAGCCGAAACATCTCATCGCTCATTTCCCAGAACGCGCCCTGCTCACCCGCGCACAGCGCCGCCTGCGACGCCGTCTCCGAGTAGAACTGGCCGGTGCCCGTCGTGAGCACGAAGCCGAAGGTCGCCTGGCCGGTGAGGACGTAATCCTCAATGAAGCGTGGCACGTCCGCATCATGGTAGTTCTGGCAGTGTGGGCAGGCATAGTCAGAGACGGTCACCACGTGGATCGGCGCGGACGGATCACCGATAGTCGGGATGCCGTTGGCATCTACGCCGCGCACCACGCCGGGGACGCCGCTGCTCGCGGCGTCAAGCTGGCGCGCGCCCGCCGCTTCGAGGGAGGGCATGGTCGTTGAGCCGCCAGCGTGGGGCACGCAGAACTGGGGAAACACCGCGCAACTCACGGCCTTGACCCCACCCCCCTGCTGCCAGTTGGCGATGATGAAGACAAAACTGGCGATCACGCTCACGGCCAGAACAGCGGCCAGAATGGTCGTCTGCTGCCGCCACTGCTCCTGGCGTTGGCGGCGGGTCTTGCCAGGCCGAAAGCCAGCGCGTGTGTTCCAGGGCAGCGGGCCACTGCGGGTCTGTTCTGGTTTTTGCTGTGCGGTCATCGAGAACCATCCATTCCTGCGCGAATTGAGTCAACGGTCGTTGAAATTATAGACTATTCGGGGTGCAGAGGGGTACATAATGTAATGTAAGGAGAAACAAGGAGCGCCTGCGGGCGCTCCTGACTATCTAGATTGACCGAAGCGGAGGGGTCAATCGCCATTGGGCTGGATGGCGCGCGTCATCTCGGCCATGCTGCCATAGCCGCGCTCGGTGTGTTCCAGCGCCGTCCATCGGCCAGAGTCGCCGTAGCTGACGAGCAAAGTCGGCGTGGCGCGCACGCCGTTGTCGGTGGCGAAGAGCCGCTGTGCGTCGAGCACCGAGGCGTAGCGGTTGCTGAGGATGCAGCTGGTCAGCGCGTGCGCGTCAAGCCCCATGTCCTCAGCCGACTGCTCAACGGTAGAGAGGCTGTAAGCGTTTTGTATACTCTGCAGGCGCGCCTGGCGGAACAACTCGTCGCTCATCTCCCACAGCGCGCCCTGCTCGCCCGCACATAGCGCCGCCTGCGCCGCAGTGAGCGAATACTCTCCACTGAGAGTGGTGAGGATGGCCACGCTCAGCGTCGCCTGGCCGGGCAGCACAAAGTCCTTGACAAACTCGTGCAGATCAACCGTGTGGTATGAATTGCAGTGGCTGCAAGAGAAGTCAAACACCACGCGGAAGTGGATCGGCGCGTCCGGGTCGCCGATGAAGGGCATCTTGTCCTCTGTAAAGCCGCGCACCACCCCCTCTGCCCTCTGCGACGCCTCGTCGAGCATCCGCGCGGCAGGGGCCTCGGCCAGCGCGAGTTGAGCGTCCCCTTCCAGGCCGCCCACAAAAGGCACACAGTACTCCGGGTAATCCGCGCAGCTTACCGCCCTGGCTTCGCCGGCTGCCCCCTGCCAGTTGGCAAGGATGAACAGCCCGACGGCGACGACAGCCACGAGCACAGTCACCAGCAGCATGTTCATCTGGGCGCGCAGTTGGGTTTGGCGCTGATGGCGCGATCTGCCCACCTTGTAGGCAGCGCGCGGCTCCCAGGGAAAGCGTCTGTGCGGGCTGGCGGAGTCCCGAGTACGGTTCGGCATCACAGGTCCTTTCTCACCACTTGACCAACTTGAGACAGTTGTCACAAACGCCACGACTCTACCGCATCGGCGGGGCGTGTCAAGCTGCGCGCAGGGTGCGTGCAACCCCTGTCTGGTCGCGGGAGGCTGCTCTGCTGCACCTGGCCCCGCGTCAGACCTCCGAAGTTTCCGAAAACGTCGGAATTCTCCTTCAGCTCCCTGCCCCACGAGGGCACTGCTCCGCTGCACTCGTCGTGGGGGCGTATGGCGATACACCCCCACAACCCCACCCCCAAGCCCCAGCGAGTCTCGCGGCGGGCGGGCGCTGTGGTATACTGCCAGGGAAGAATGTGCTGGCAGGGCGCATCCAGCAGGGATTCTGCATATGCGAGCGACTGACATCATCGAGAAGAAACGCGACGGCGGCGAGCTAAGCACTGAGGAGATTCAGTGGTTCATCAGCGGGTTCACCAGCGGTGAAATACCCGACTATCAGGCGGCGGCGTGGCTGATGGCCGTCTTCCTGCGCGGCATGACCCGCCGCGAGACGCTCGACCTGACGCTGGCCATGGCCGCCAGCGGCGAGCAGCTTGATCTGTCGCCGGCCATCGCATACGCGGTGGACAAGCATTCAACCGGCGGCGTGGGCGACAAGGTGACGCTGGTCGTGCTGCCGCTGGTGGCGGCGGCGGGCGTGCCCGTCGCCAAGATGAGCGGGCGCGGGCTGGGCTTCTCCGGCGGGACGCTGGACAAGCTGGAGTCCATCACCGGTTACCGCGTCAAGTTGAACGATGACGAAATCCTCCGCCAAGTGCGCGAGATCGGGATCGTGCTCTGCGGGCAGACCAAGCGCCTGGCCCCCGCCGACGGCGCGCTGTACGAACTGCGCGACGTGACCGGCACTGTGCCCAGTCTGCCCCTCATTGCCAGCAGCATCATGAGCAAGAAGCTGGCTTCCGGGGCGCAAGCCATCGTGCTTGATGTGAAGGTGGGCGCGGGCGCGTTCATGAAGACGGTAGACGAAGCGCGCGCCCTGGCCCAGACGATGGTAGACATTGGCGTGGGGGCCGAGCGGGCCATGGTCGCGCTGCTCTCGGACATGAACCAGCCGCTCGGCTGCGCGGTGGGCAACGCCCTGGAAGTCCGCGAGGCCGTCGAGACGCTGCGCGGCGGCGGCCCCGCCGACCTGCGCGAGCACTGCCTGACGGTCGCTGCGCACATGGTGCGGCTGGGGCGGCGCGAAACACAGCCTGACGCCTTCGACGCGATCATCCAGGAGTTGGCCGCTCTGCTGGACAGCGGCGCGGCGTTGGTCAAGTTCCGCGAACTGGTGGCGGCACAGGGCGGCGATGTGCGCCAAGTTGACGACCCGGACAGGCTGCCTGCGGCGCGCCTGCGCGAGACGGTGCGGGCGGAGCGCAGCGGGTGGGTCGCTCGCATGGACGCGCTGACTGTGGCCCAGGCCACGCTGGAACTGGGCGCGGGCCGCGCGCGCAAGACCGACACCATTGACCCGGCGGTGGGCGTCGTCGTGCACAAGAAAGTCGGCGACCGGGCAGAGGCAGGCGATGCCCTCTTCACCGTACACGCCAACGACGAGAGTCAACTGGCGCGGGCGATAGCGGTGCTGGCTGGTGCGCCCTCGTTGGGCGACGAAGCGCCGCAGCCGCCCCCTGCCTTCTATGGCACGATCGCCGAGGCGTCTGGTTGACCTCCACTCCCCTCTCTCCGTAGCGGAGAAAGGAAAAGGCCAAGCGCAGCAAGGCCAGAAGGACCTACCCATGCCTATCCTGCATCGCCTGGGCAACCCCTCGCTCCCTGACGACGACCCGAACGCAGAATCGCGCCTCTCGCCGCTGGTGCCGGGGCGCTCCGGGCGGCCCAGTTTCTCGCTGGAGGCGCTGCGCGAGCGCGTCGAGCGCCAGTTCCACGAGGAGACGGCGGGCCGCGCCGACATCCTGGCCGAGCTGGACACAGAAGCCAGCCAGCGCACCGCTTTGCGCGAAATCGCCGAGTACGTCTTCGCCGTCGAAGCGGTCAGTCCCACCGCCGCCGACAGGCAGGCCATCCTGGATCGCGCGCACAGCAACCTCTTTGGCTTCGGCCCGTTGGAAGACCTGCTGCGCGACGAGACTGTGACCGAGATCAGCA
Source organism: uncultured Thermoflexus sp. (assembly GCA_964396775.1). Classification (GTDB taxonomy): domain Bacteria; phylum Chloroflexota; class Anaerolineae; order Aggregatilineales; family Aggregatilineaceae; genus UBA2029. The sequence continues at coordinate 7,057 of CAYNHD010000128.1, forward strand.
TCATCGGCCCGGCGGAGGTGAGCTTCCGGCGCGAGGGCGAGCCGTCCCGCCCTGCCCTCCATCGCTTCGACGACGGGGCGCACCTGGCCGCCACCGTTGCCCGACTGTTGGCGGGTTCGGGCGCGGCCCTTTCGGAGTCCATTCCCTTCGTTGAGACAGGTGTCACGCTGCGCGGGCGGCGCACCCGCCTCAGCGCCATCGGCCCGCCGCTGAGTTCCACGCTGACCGTGACTCTGCGCCTGCACCCGCCGCGCCCGCTGGCGCTCGCCGACCTGGAAGCGCGCGGCGCTCTGCCGCCAGCGGGAATCGCCCTGCTGCGCGCCGTCGCAGCGGCGGGACACGGCCTGCTCATCGCGGGCGACGCAGGGGCCGGCAAGACGACACTGGCCGGGGCGCTGCTGCCCGAACTCGCCGGGCGGATCGCCGCCGCCGAACGCGCCGGGGAACTGCCCCTGCCGCCAGAGGGGAGCCGCTTCAGCCCCGCCCTGCCCGCGCCCGATCAACCCGGCGCGGACTTCGCCGAGAGCATCCGCGCGGCGCTGACAGCGGCCCCCGACTGGCTGGTGATTGACGAGATCGGCGCGGGCGAAGCGCCCGCCCTGTGGGAGGTGCTGGCCGCCGATCCCGCGCCGCGCTGCCTGTGGACGCTGCGCGCGCCCGCCCAGCCCGACCGCCTGCGCAGCGCCCTGACCATGCTCCTGCGCCGGGCGCAGCCCGCGGTAGACGCGACGCGCCTGCACCACACCATCGCCGCGCGGCTGCCCTTCGTCGCGGTCCTGGCGAGGGCCGGGGAGTCCCAGCGGCTGGCGCTCCTTGCCGAATGGCAGGCGCAGGGCAGTGACCTAGCGCTGCGCCCGTTGCTGGCCGCCGAGGGGGACGGGTGGGCGCTGGCCCGCGACGGATCGGCGCACCTGCTCGACCTGCCGCCGGGGTTCTGGGGGTAATGTGCGCACCCGCTCTGTTTCGCCCAACCTGGAAAGGCCTGTAACCATGCCACCTGCTGCCCGCCGCCTGCTCGTCGCGCTCCTTGCTGTGATGCTGCTCGCCGGGCTGGTGCTCCCCGCTACGCCGCCGCCCGCCCGCGCCCAGGAATCCGCCCTGCCCCAGAGCGCGCTGGCGGGGATCGTCTTCCCTGGCGCGGCTGACTCCCCGGCGCACTACGGCGTGTACCTGGGCGACGGGCTGCTGCTCACCACCTGGCACGCCTGGACGCTCGACGGCGACCGCTACACCAATCCGGAGTCGCCGCTGTCGCCAAGCCGCCAGGTGACGACCTACGACAACGACGGGAGGTCCGACCCCGGCGAAAACTTGCTGGGGCTGGCCGACTGCGCCGGCCGCTGGCTGCCGCTGGCCCAGGCGGACTCCACCTGCACGCCCTTCGCCCGGCTGGACGGTGCGAGCGTTGTCTTCCCGCTGGTCGCTGAGGGGGCCAACGGCTTCCCCGTTCCCGTGCAGTGCCTGGTCTACGCCAGCCGCGAGCACGACATCGCGCTGCTGGCTGTGGACGCCGACACTCTGGCCGAACGGGGTATCACACCTGCCCGCCTCAACGCCGTGCCGACCCGCGCGGGGCAGCCCGTGCTCGTCCCCACGCGCCGCGCCGGTGAGCGCCCGGTCATCGCGGAATACGCGCTTACCAGTGGCGCGCCCGCGCTCAGCCCGCCCGCTGAGACACTCGCCCTGGGCGCTGCCTGGCGCGTGCCCAGCGTGCTGCTCGCCGCGAACAGCATCCCCGACGGCGCGCCGGTCTTCGACGCGCAGACCGGCGACGTGATCGGGCTGGCCTGGCGGCCCGCCGATTCCCCGGACGCGACCGGCACCTGGGTCACGCCCGCCGCCGTGTGGCTGCACGCTCTCTACGCGGCCAACGACGAACTGCGCAGCCCGGCCCTGGCCGCCGTACTGAGCCGTGCTGCGACCGCGCCGGTGCCGGGGCCGCTGACGCGCGGCGATCCGCTCGCGCCCGACCTGGGCAACGGGGGCATTGACGTGCAGCACGTGGCCCTCGATCTGGCCATTGACCCGCGCGCGGGCACCCTGCAAGGCAACGCGGTGCTCGACATCCGCGCTACCATGCACCGCCTGCTGAGCTTCGGCCTGGACGCGCGCGGCCTGGACATCCAGCGTGTCGCGGTTAACGGGGAAAAGACTCCCTTCATCGCCATGCAGGACAAGCTGATTGTCGAGCTACCCGCCCCGCTGGACTACGGGACGCAGTTCCGCGTGGAGATCGCCTACAGCGCCCGACCGCGGCCCTTCCGCAGCCGCTTCGTCCCCTTCTTCGACATCGGCATGTTCTTCACCAACGGCCAGGTCTTCACTCTTAACGAGCCGGACGGGGCGCGTACCTGGTTCCCCGGCAACGATCACCCCAGCGACCGCGCCACCTACGAGTTCCGCCTGACCGTCCCCTCGCCCTGGGTCGCCGTCGCCAACGGGCAGCTTGTCAAGACGGTGCGCTACGACGACGGGACGCGCACCTTCGTCTGGCGCATGGGCGACCCCATGGCCTCCTACCTGGCTCTGGTGGCGGTGGGGGACTACCTTGCTGTCAAAGAGCGCACAGCGGATGGACTCCCGCTCCAGCATTACGTCTACCCAGTCCACGCCGACGACGCCCGGCGGGTCTTCGGCTACACGGACGAAGCCCTCGGCCTGCTGGCCGACATGCTTGGCCCGTACAGTACAGTTCC